>NZ_LYSO01000022.1:0-76310 GCF_001728935.1 Pseudomonas sp. AP42 | reverse complement strand
GCTTACTTTTGCGCTTTTCAAAAGTGAGCCGCTGTCAGAGCGGAACCCTAGGTGGCCGTAACCTAAATAACGGATATGTACCCGGTCCAACTGTGCTGACTGTCAGGCCGTCTTCGCAGGCAAGCCAGCTCCCACATTAAAATGCATTCACATGTTGATCAGCGGCTGGTTGGAAAGTCTTTGTACAGTTGCTCCAGCAACGCATCCTTGTCTTGCCACAACCGGTTGATCCAGCCCTGGAACGCCAACCGATAGTCCCCATCCTGCTCATAATTCTTGCCGATGAACTCAGCCGGGATCTGTACTTCTTCAAAGTGCACCACCACCTCCTGCACATTGCCGCACAGCAAATCCCAATAGCCTGGGCGCCCGCCGGGGTAGTGGATGGTCACATTCACCAGTGATTTGAGCTGCTCGCCCATGGCATCCAGCACAAACGCAATACCGCCCGCCTTGGGTTTAAGCAGGTAGCGAAACGGTGACTGCTGCTGCGCATGCTTGCCCGGGGTAAAGCGTGTGCCTTCGGCAAAGTTGAAAATCCCCACGGGGTTGTCGCGAAACTTCGCGCAGGTCTTGCGCGTGGTTTCCAGGTCTTTGCCTTTCTTCTCCGGGTGCTTCTCCAAATAAGCCTTGCTGTAGCGCTTCATGAAGGGAAAGCCCAGTGCCCACCACGCCAGGCCAATCACGGGTACCCAGATCAGCTCTTGCTTGAGGAAGAACTTCAGCGGGCGAATGCGCCGATTGAGCACGTACTGCAACACCATGATGTCGACCCAGCTCTGATGGTTGCTGGTCACCAGGTACGAGTGCTGGTAGTCCAGGCCCTCAAGGCCGGTCAGGTGCCAGCGCGTACGCCGCACCAGGTTCATCCAGCCCTTGTTGTTGGTGACCCAGGCTTCGTGGGTGTGGTTCATCAGCCATTCGCTCAGGCGCTTGGCAAACGGCAGCGCCTTGAACAGCGCGACGATAAACAGGAACGAACACAGCAGGATCGTGTTCAGCGCCAGCAACAGCGAAGCGATCACCCCGCGCACGGCGGCAGGTAGAAAATCCAGCATTTAGATATCCATGGGTCGATTGGCGGCTTGGATCGCCGTCAGGGCGATGGTGTACACGATGTCGTCCACCTGGGCGCCACGTGGCAGGTCATTGACCGGTTTGCGCAGGCCCTGGAGCATCGGCCCCAGGCTCACGCAATCGGCGCTGCGTTGTACGGCTTTGTGGGTGGTGTTGCCGGTGTTCAGGTCTGGGAACACAAAGACGGTGGCCTTGCCTGCCACCTGGCTGTTGGGGGCCAGTTGCCGGGCGACGTTTTCGTTGGCGGCGGCGTCGTACTGCAACGGGCCGTCGATCAGCAGCGAGCTTTGTTGCTCGTGGGCGAGCAGGGTGGCTTCGCGGACTTTTTCCACTTCCTCGCCGCTGGCCGAGTCACCGCTGGAATAGCTGATCATCGCCACCCGTGGCGTGATGCCGAACGCGGCTGCCGAGTCAGCGCTTTGCAGGGCGATTTCCGCCAGTTCCGCAGCGCTTGGGTGCGGGTTCATCACGCAGTCGCCGTACACCAGCACCTGCTCGGGGAACAGCATGAAGAACACCGACGACACCAAGGTGCAGCCCGGCGCGGTCTTGATCAACTGTAACGCGGGGCGAATGGTGTTGGCGGTGGAGTGAATCACGCCGGAGACCAGGCCATCCACTTCGTCGAGGGCGAGCATCATGGTGGCGATCACCACGGTGTCTTCCAGCTGTTGCTCGGCCATGGGCGCGTTGAGGCTTTTGCTCTTGCGCAGGGCGACCATCGGCTCCACGTAGCGTTGGCGAATCAGGTCGGGGTCGAGAATCTCCAGGCCTTCGGGCAGGTCGATGCCCTGGGCGCGGGCAACGGCTTCCACATCCGCAGGCTTGGCCAGCAGCACGCAACGGGCAATGCCGCGGGCCTGGCAGATCGCGGCGGCCTGTACGGTCAGCGGCTCGCTGCCTTCGGGCAACACGATGCGTTTGTTGGCGGCCTGGGCGCGTTGGATCAGTTGGTAACGGAACACCGCCGGCGACAGGCGCATCTCCCGTGGCGTGCCACACCGCTGGTGCAGCCAGCGTGCATCGAGGTGGCTGGCGACGAAGTCGGTAATGATTTCCGCACGCTCGCGGTCATCGATGGGGATTTCCTTGTTGAGGCTATTGAGCTGGTTGGCGGTGTCATAGGAGCCGGTGCTCACCGACAACACCGGCAACCCGGCCTGGAAGGCGCCTCGGCACAGATCCATGATGCGCGGGTCGGGCAGGGTGTCGCTGGTCAGCAGCAGCCCGGCCAGCGGCACGCCATTGATGGCGGCCAAGCTGACGGCGAGGATGATGTCGTCGCGATCGCCCGGGGTCACCACCAACACACCGGGCTTGAGCAGCTCGACGGTGTTACGCATGGTGCGGGCGCAAATGATGATCTTGGTCATGCGCCGGCTTTCGTAGTCGCCGGCGTTGAGGATCTGCGCGCCCATCAGGTCCGCCACATCGCGGGTGCGCGGGGCATTGAGCTCGGGTTGGTAGGGGATGCAGCCGAGCAGCCGGAAATCACCGCTGCGCAACAGCGGCGAATGCTCTTTGAGGCGCGCCGAGAAGGCCTCCATGCTTTCGTCGGTGCGTACCTTGTTGAGGATCACGCCCAGCACTTTCGGGTCTTTGGGACCGCCAAACAGTTGGGCCTGCAATTCCACGCGGCCAGACAACTCGGTGAGCACTTCGTTTTCCGGTGCCGAGACCAGGATCACTTCCGCGTCCAGGCTCTTGGCCAGGTGCAGGTTGACCCGTGCCGCGTAGCTGGCGCTGCGGGTCGGCACCATGCCTTCGACGATCAGCACGTCTTTGCCTACGGCCGCCTGCTGGTACAGGGTGATGATTTCTTCGAGCAGCTCATCGAGCTGGCCGTCGCCGAGCATGCGCTCTACGTGAGCCAGGCCAAGCGGCTGCGGCGGTTTCAGGCCGTGGGTGCGTGCCACCAGCTCGGTGGAGCGTTCCGGCCCGGTATCGCCCGGGTGTGGCTGAGCGATGGGTTTGAAAAAGCCGACTTTCAGGCCGGCCCGTTCCAGGGTACGCACCAGCCCAAGGCTGATGGAGGTCAGACCCACACCAAAATCGGTGGGCGCGATAAAAAAAGTCTGCATGCGAATTCTCTGGAGGTGCATGGCTTGGGTGGCGCTCTATGGGTGAGTGCCTACCGCGAATCAGGCGCCAAGGTTATCGTTATTCGTGCCCTTGCGCACACCAGCCGCACGCAAAGGCCTGGCCTATTTTTTCAAGGCGTTGCGCGGGGTCGAGCACCCAGGCGCGTGACTGCCAGGGCGGCTGGTGGCGCAGGTGCTGGGTGTGGCCGCAAGACAGCTCGGCCACCCAGTGCCCATCGTCGTCTTGATGAAAACCTGTGATCGTGACCGTTGATCGGCCCCGTCCGTCCGGGTTCCGTTCGCTTTCGGGCAAATCCTTGTTTAGACTTGTCCGTTCTTCATTCTTTTGCAAAAGGTCTCGCCCCATGACGATCGCCGCTAACAAGGCTGTCTCCATCGACTATACCCTGACCAACGACGCTGGTGAGGTCATCGACAGCTCCGCCGGCGGCGCGCCGCTGGTTTACCTGCAAGGCGCAGGTAACATCATCCCGGGCCTGGAAAAGGCTCTGGAAGGCAAGAGCGTCGGTGACGAACTGACCGTCGCCGTAGAACCTGAAGATGCCTACGGCGAATACTCCGCCGAACTGGTCAGCACCCTGAGCCGCAGCATGTTCGAAGGTGTCGATGAGCTGGAAGTGGGCATGCAGTTCCACGCTTCCGCGCCGGACGGCCAAATGCAGATCGTCACCATCCGCGACCTGGACGGCGACGACGTCACCGTTGACGGCAACCACCCTCTGGCTGGCCAGCGCCTGAACTTCCAAGTGAAGATCGTGGCCATCCGCGACGCTTCCCAGGAAGAAGTGGCTCACGGCCACGTCCACGGTGAAGGCGGTCATCACCATTGATTGATGTTTTGATCAAGTGGTAGCAAAAACGCCCCGACTGGTTCGGGGCGTTTTTTTTTTGCCCTGAGAATATCCCCGGTCAACTCTCTGTAGGAGCGAGCTTGCTCGCGAAAAACCTGAGAGCCCCGCTGGGCGCCAGGCTTCCCGCGTCATCGTTAACGATCTTCGCGAGCAAGCTCGCTCCTGCAGTTGTTGGGCGTGTTTTCCGGCACACACAAAAATGCCCCGTACCTTTCGGTACGGGGCATTTCTTAACTGTTACGCAACCTGAGCTGCGTTGCAGTTGTTACCACTTAGGCTGCAGCAGGAACGCTCAGAGCCTTGATGTGGCCATTCAGGCGGCTCTTATGGCGAGCGGCCTTGTTCTTGTGGATGATGCCTTTATCGGCCATACGGTCGATAACAGGCACAGCCAGAACGTAAGCTGCTTGAGCTTTTTCAGCGTCTTTGGTGTCGATGGCTTTGACTACATTCTTGATGTAGGTGCGAACCATGGAACGCAGGCTGGCGTTGTGGCTGCGACGCTTCTCAGCCTGTTTTGCACGTTTTTTGGCGGAAGGTGTGTTGGCCACCGTCGAGCTCCTCGAAAGACTTTTTAGGAAATAGCAAACAAAATAGGCCGCGAATCATGCCGATGACTTGACGGGTTGTCAAGGGCGGCTGATGCGAACTGCTGAGTGGTCGATCTGAAGAGGCGGGTGATTTATTTCCGGCGCTTGACCTGTAAACTCGCGAGCTTTGGCTCTGTGCTGTTGCAGGCGCGCAGTATCGCATAAGTGGGCGCGTAGTTCGCCTGCTCTTTATCTATAGGCGCAAACTCTTTCAATGAATCTGCTCAAATCGTTGGCTGCCGTCAGCTCTATCACGATGATTTCCCGGGTTTTGGGGTTCGTGCGTGACACCCTGCTGGCCCGCATCTTTGGCGCCAGCATGGCCACGGATGCGTTCTTTATTGCCTTTAAACTGCCCAACCTGTTGCGGCGGATCTTCGCCGAAGGCGCATTTTCCCAGGCGTTCGTGCCGATCCTGGCCGAATACAAGACCCAGCATGGCGAGGAGGCGACTCGTACGTTCATCGCCTACGTCTCGGGTTTGCTGACGCTGGTGCTGATGCTGGTAACCATCGTCGGCATGCTCGCCGCGCCCTGGGTGATCTGGGCCACCGCCCCCGGCTTTGCCAATACCCCGGAAAAATTCGCACTGACCACTGATCTGCTGCGCGTGACCTTTCCTTATATATTGCTGATCTCCCTGTCGTCCCTGGCCGGCGCGATTCTCAATACCTGGAACCGATTCTCGGTGCCGGCGTTCGTGCCGACCTTGCTGAACGTCAGCATGATTATTTTTGCGCTGTTCCTCACACCGTACTTCGACCCGCCCGTCATGGCCCTGGGCTGGGCGGTGCTGGCCGGCGGCCTGGCACAGTTGCTGTACCAACTGCCCCACCTGAAAAAAATCGGCATGCTCGTACTGCCGCGCCTGAACCTCAAGGACACTGGCGTGTGGCGCGTCATGCGCAACATGCTGCCGGCGATCCTCGGGGTGTCGGTCAGTCAGATTTCGCTGATCATCAACACCGCGTTCGCCTCGTTGCTGGTGTCAGGGTCGGTGTCGTGGATGTACTACGCCGACCGCCTGATGGAATTGCCATCCGGTGTGCTGGGCGTGGCGTTGGGCACGATCCTGCTGCCGACCCTGGCGCGTACCTACGCCAGCAAGGATCGCCAGGAATATTCGCGCATCCTCGATTGGGGCCTGCGCCTGTGCTTTTTGCTGGTGCTGCCGTGCGCCCTGGCCCTGGGCATCCTCGCCGAACCGTTGACGGTCTCGCTGTTTCAATATGGGCAGTTCGACGCCCATGACGCATTGATGACCCAGCATGCGCTGGTCGCCTACTCTGTCGGCCTGCTCGGCATTATTGTGATCAAAGTGCTGGCGCCGGGCTTCTACGCTCAGCAGAACATCCGCACCCCGGTGAAAATCGCGATTTTCACCCTGGTCGTTACGCAATTGCTCAACCTGGTGTTTATCGGCCCGCTGGCCCACGCCGGCCTGGCCTTGGCGATCAGCGCGGGTGCGTGCATAAACGCAGGCCTGCTGTTTTACCAATTGCGTAAACAACAGATGTACCAACCGCAGCCAGGCTGGGGCGTGTTTGCGCTCAAGCTGCTGGTGGCGGTTGCCGCGATGTCGGTTGTGCTGTTTGGCCTGATGCACATCATGCCGGCCTGGGGCCAAGGCAATATGCTGGAGCGCTTCATGCGCCTGGGTGTATTGGTGGTCGCGGGCGTGGCGGTGTACTTCGGGATGTTGCTATTGCAGGGTTTCCGCCTGCGTGACTTCAATCGCAAGTCGCTGGGATAGAGACTTTGCCGCGATAAAACGGTTGTTTTATCGATTCGACCCATTTGGCCTGCGCTGTTGCCTGTCGTCCGGGGCTGGGTGTGGTTATAATCGACCACTTTATGAGCAAGAAGCGCGTTATGCAGCTGGTTCGAGGTCTCCACAACCTGCGCCCCGAGCATCGGGGCTGCGTCGCCACTATTGGCAACTTTGACGGTGTTCACCGTGGCCACCAGGCTATCCTGGCTCGGCTGCGCGAGCGTGCGGTCGAGTTGGGCGTGCCCAGCTGCGTGGTGATTTTTGAGCCGCAACCGCGGGAGTTCTTTACCCCGGAAACGGCGCCGGCCCGCTTGGCGCGCTTGCGGGACAAGCTGCAGCTGTTGGCGGAGGAGGGCGTGGACCGTGTCCTCTGCCTGGCATTCAACCAGCGTTTGCGCAGCCTCAGCGCCGCCGAGTTCGTCGACCGCATCCTGGTGGACGGCTTGGGTGTGCAGCACCTGGAGGTCGGCGACGACTTCCATTTCGGTTGTGACCGGGTCGGGGATTTCGATTTTCTGCAACATGCCGGCGTCAATCAGGGTTTCACTGTCGAGGCCGCGCAAACCGTCGAACTGGACGGCTTGCGCGTGAGCAGCACCCAGGTGCGTAACGCCCTGGCCGCCGCCGACTTCGACCTGGCCGAGCGTTTGCTCGGTCGCCCGTTCCGCATTGCCGGGCGGGTACTGCACGGCCAGAAGCTGGCGCGCCAACTGGGCACGCCAACCGCCAACGTGCAACTCAAGCGCCGCCGTGTGCCGCTGACCGGGGTTTACCTGGTGAGCGTCGACATCGACGGCCAATCGTGGCCAGGAGTCGCCAATATAGGCGTCAGGCCCACGGTTGCAGGTGATGGCAAGGCCCACCTGGAAGTTCACCTTTTGGATTTTGCCGGTGATTTATACGACCGGCGTTTGACGGTGGTTTTCCACCAGAAGCTGCGTGAAGAGCAGCGTTTCGCCTCCCTTGAGGCGTTGAAAACGGCGATCAATGCGGATGTCGCCGCCGCCCGTGCACTAGCCGCACCTAGCGCCCATCGCTAACCGAAGAGCCTTAAATGACCGACTATAAAGCCACGCTAAACCTTCCGGACACCGCCTTCCCAATGAAGGCCGGCCTGCCACAGCGCGAACCGCAGATCCTGCAGCGCTGGGACAGTATTGGCCTGTACGGAAAGTTGCGCGAAATTGGCAAGGATCGTCCGAAATTCGTCCTGCACGACGGCCCTCCTTATGCCAACGGCACGATTCACATCGGTCATGCGCTGAACAAGATTCTCAAGGACATGATCCTGCGCTCCAAGACCCTGTCGGGCTTCGACGCGCCGTATGTCCCAGGTTGGGACTGCCACGGCCTGCCGATCGAACACAAAGTCGAAGTGACTTACGGCAAGAACCTGGGCGCGGACAAAACCCGCGAACTGTGCCGTGCCTACGCCGCCGAACAGATCGAAGGGCAGAAGTCCGAGTTCATTCGCCTGGGTGTGCTGGGCGAGTGGGACAACCCCTACAAAACCATGAGTTTCAAGAACGAGGCCGGTGAAATCCGCGCCTTGGCCGAAATCGTCAAGGGCGGTTTCGTGTTCAAGGGCCTCAAGCCCGTGAACTGGTGCTTCGACTGCGGTTCGGCCCTGGCCGAAGCGGAAGTGGAGTACGAAGACAAGAAGTCCTCGACCATCGACGTGGCCTTCCCGGTCGCCGACGACGCCAAGCTGGCCGAGGCGTTCGGCCTGGCAAGCCTGGCCAAGCCGGCCGCCATCGTGATCTGGACCACCACCCCGTGGACCATCCCGGCCAACCAGGCGCTGAACGTGCACCCGGAATTCACCTACGCCCTGGTGGACGTTGGTGATCGCTTGCTGGTGCTGGCCGAGGAAATGGTCGAGTCGTGCCTGGCGCGTTACGAGCTGCAAGGTTCGGTAATCGCCACCACCACCGGTTCTGCGCTGGAGCTGATCAACTTCCGTCACCCGTTCTATGACCGTCTGTCGCCGGTGTACCTGGCTGACTACGTCGAGCTGGGTTCGGGTACTGGCATTGTTCACTGCTCGCCTGCCTATGGCGTGGACGACTTCGTGATCTGCAAGAAGTACGGCATGGTCAACGATGACATCATCAACCCGGTGCAGAGCAACGGCGTATACGTGCCTTCGCTTGAGTTCTTCGGTGGCCAGTTCATCTTCAAGGCCGACCAACCGATCATCGAAAAGCTGCGTGAAGTCGGTGCGCTGATGCAAACCGCCACCATCCAGCACAGCTACATGCATTGCTGGCGTCATAAGACCCCGCTGATCTACCGCGCTACGGCGCAGTGGTTTATCGGCATGGACAAAGAGCCGACCAGCGGCGACACCCTGCGTGTACGTTCGCTCAAAGCCATCGAAGACACCACGTTCGTCCCGGCGTGGGGCCAGGCGCGCCTGCACTCGATGATCGCCAACCGTCCGGACTGGTGCATCTCCCGCCAACGTAACTGGGGCGTTCCGATCCCGTTCTTCCTGAACAAGGAAAGCGGTGAACTGCACCCGCGCACCGTCGAGTTGATGGAAGTCGTGGCCCAGCGTGTCGAGCAGGAAGGCATCGAAGCCTGGTTCAAACTGGACGCCGCCGAGCTGCTGGGCGACGAAGCGCCGCTGTACGACAAGATCAGCGACACCCTCGACGTGTGGTTCGATTCGGGCACCACTCACTGGCACGTGCTGCGTGGCTCGCACCCGATGGGTCACGAGACCGGCCCGCGCGCCGACCTGTACCTGGAAGGTTCGGACCAACACCGTGGCTGGTTCCACTCGTCATTGCTGACCGGTTGCGCCATCGACAACCACGCGCCGTATCGCGAGCTGCTGACTCACGGTTTCACCGTCGACGAGACGGGCCGCAAGATGTCCAAGTCGCTGAAGAACGTGATCGAACCGAAAAAGATCAACGACACCTTGGGCGCCGACATCATGCGTCTGTGGGTGGCCTCCACCGATTACTCGGGTGAAATCGCCGTGTCGGACCAGATCCTGGCCCGCAGCGCCGATGCCTACCGCCGTATCCGCAATACCGCGCGCTTCCTGCTGTCGAACCTGACCGGTTTCAACCCGGCCACCGACCTGCTGCCGGCCGAGGACATGCTCGCCCTGGACCGTTGGGCCGTGGACCGTACCCTGTTGCTGCAGCGTGAGCTGCAAGAGCACTACGGCGAATACCGCTTCTGGAACGTCTACTCCAAGATCCACAACTTCTGCGTGCAGGAGCTGGGCGGTTTCTACCTCGACATCATCAAGGACCGCCAGTACACCACCGGCGCCAACAGCAAGGCGCGCCGTTCGGCGCAGACCGCGCTGTACCACATCAGCGAAGCGCTGGTGCGCTGGATCGCGCCGATCCTGGCGTTCACCGCCGACGAGCTGTGGGAATACCTGCCGGGCGAGCGTAACGAGTCCGTTATGCTCAACACCTGGTACGAAGGCTTGACCGAACTGCCGGCCGACTTCGAACTGGGCCGCGAGTACTGGGCAGGCGTCATGGCCGTCAAGGTTGCAGTGAACAAGGAACTGGAAGTCCAACGTGCGGCCAAGGCCGTGGGTGGCAACCTGCAAGCCGAAGTCACTCTGTTTGCCGAAGATGGCCTGACCGCCGACCTGGCCAAGCTGAGCAACGAACTGCGCTTCGTGCTGATCACCTCCACCGCGAGCCTGGCACCTTTCGCCCAGGCCCCGGCAGATGCCGTGGTCACCGAGGTGCCGGGCCTGAAGCTCAAAGTGGTGAAGTCGGCCTTCCCTAAATGCGCCCGTTGCTGGCACTGCCGTGAAGATGTGGGTGTGAACCCTGAGCACCCTGAAATCTGTGGTCGTTGTGTCGACAACATCAGCGGTGAAGGCGAGGTTCGCCACTATGCCTAATGCAGCCAGTCGTTTCGGACGTCTGGGCTGGCTCGTACTGAGCCTGCTGGTGCTGGTCATCGACCAGGTCAGCAAGGCTCACTTCGAGGGCTCCCTGGAAATGTTCCAGCAAATCGTGGTGATCCCGGATTACTTCAGCTGGACCCTGGCCTACAACACCGGCGCCGCTTTCAGCTTCCTGGCTGACGGCGGTGGCTGGCAGCGCTGGCTGTTCGCGGTGATCGCCGTGGTGGTCAGTGCCGTGCTGGTGGTGTGGCTAAAGCGCCTGGGCCGCGACGACACCTGGCTGGCCATCGCGCTGGCCCTGGTGTTGGGCGGCGCGCTGGGTAACCTGTATGACCGCATCGCCCTGGGCCATGTGATCGACTTCATCCTGGTGCATTGGCAGAACCGCTACTACTTCCCGGCGTTCAACTTTGCCGACAGCGCCATCACCGTTGGTGCAATCATGCTGGCGCTGGATATGTTCAAGAGCAAGAAAACCGGAGAAACCGTCAATGACTGATCAGGTATTGGCTGAGCAACGCATCGGCCAGAACACGGAAGTCACTTTGCATTTCGCATTGCGCTTGGAGAATGGCGACACGGTAGACAGCACTTTCGATAAGGCCCCGGCGACCTTCAAGGTGGGCGACGGTAACCTGCTGCCTGGTTTTGAAGCGGCATTGTTCGGGTTCAAGGCGGGCGACAAGCGCAACCTGCAGATCCTGCCGGAAAACGCCTTCGGCCAGCCCAACCCGCAAAACGTGCAGATCATCCCGCGTTCGCAGTTCGAAGGCATGGACCTGTCGGAAGGCTTGCTGGTGATCTTCAATGATGCGGCCAATACCGAATTGCCCGGAGTGGTTAAAGCGTTCGATGATGCGCAAGTGACCATCGACTTCAACCATCCGTTGGCTGGCAAGACGCTGACCTTTGACGTCGAGATTATCGGCGTCAAAGCGCTGTAACTGACCGTACACGGTCTAAAATGTGGGAGCGGGCTTGCTCGCGAATGCGCAGTGTCAGCCATCGATTTATTAGGCTGACCCACCGCATTCGCGAGCAAGCCCGCTCCCACCTTTGATCCCATTGCTCATACGGTCAGCATCAAACCTGACCCAAGTGGCTGCAAGGCACGAGGCACAGCATGCAAATCAAACTCGCCAACCCCCGTGGCTTCTGCGCTGGCGTGGACCGGGCGATCGAAATCGTCAACCGCGCCTTGGAAGTCTTCGGGCCGCCGATTTATGTGCGCCACGAAGTCGTCCATAACAAGTTCGTGGTCGAAGACCTGCGCGCACGCGGTGCGATCTTTGTCGAAGAACTCGACCAGGTCCCCGACGACGTTATCGTCATCTTCAGTGCCCATGGCGTGTCCCAGGCCGTGCGTACCGAAGCGGCCGGCCGTGGCCTTAAAGTGTTCGATGCCACCTGCCCGCTGGTGACCAAGGTGCACATCGAGGTAGCGCGCTATAGCCGCGACGGCCGCGAATGCATCCTGATCGGCCATGCCGGTCACCCGGAAGTCGAAGGCACCATGGGCCAGTACGACGCAAGCAACGGCGGCGCCATCTACCTGGTGGAAGACGAAAAAGACGTTGCCAACTTGCAGGTGCACAATCCCGACCGCCTGGCTTTCGTCACCCAGACTACCTTGTCCATGGACGATACCAGCCGCGTCATCGACGCCCTGCGCACGCGATTCCCGGCCATTGGCGGCCCCCGCAAGGATGACATCTGCTACGCCACGCAAAACCGCCAGGATGCGGTCAAGCAGCTGGCGAATGAATGCGATGTGGTACTGGTGGTCGGCAGCCCTAACAGTTCCAACTCCAACCGCTTGCGCGAACTGGCCGAACGCATGGCCACACCGGCATACCTGATCGACGGTGCCGAAGACATGCAGCGCAGCTGGTTCGACGGTGTCGAGCGTATCGGCATCACGGCGGGTGCCTCCGCTCCGGAAGTGCTGGTGCGCGGCGTGATCCAACAGTTGCAGGCCTGGGGTGCCACCGGCGCCGATGAGCTGGCGGGTCGTGAAGAAAACATCACGTTCTCGATGCCCAAGGAGCTGCGGGTCCGCTCGCTGCTCTGACGGCCAGGGTGCTGGAATAACCTCGGCATAATGCCTGTTCGGTCTTGTCACTGCGCAGGCTGACGCGCCCGCTGGGGGCCAGCACGATCTGATACAGGCTCTGTGCATGGGCCTTGTCACACACATGCACGGTGCCGGCACGAAATCCCCCGCCGGCGAACACCGGCTCCCCCAGGCCGCTGAAGCGCACTTGGCTCGTCACCGGGCCATTACCGGCGACCGGCACGCGCCCACTGCCCTCACGCTCCAGCAATACTGGATTGTCGTCATCCAGGTGGCCGCGCCCACTCACATCCAGTATCACGCGCCATCCCAAGCTCCAGTCCTCACTCTTTGCATGAATCACCACCGCCCGGTTGCGCGCGATGGCCTCGGTACGTGCGTAGCGCAGCCCGGAGGCAAGTGATTGGGCAACGTTTTGTCGTTGCTGTGATTCAAGTAAACCCTTGAAACCAGGTACGGCCAGTTGTGCGAGAAAACTGGTGACGATCAGCCCCAGCAGCATTTCAATCAGGGTGAATCCTCGTTGTTTCATGTGCGTTCCCTCCTTGGGCACGAGTGGGTTTTCTAGGTATAGCGCTTGGTCCTTGGCCCTGGATGATGGCCTTTATGTCCAAAGTATTTCCCTTTGTTCCGGGGGCAGCGCGGCTCGAAAACCGAAGCTAGTCTTGGGTCGCACAGCAGGCTTTGCCTGCTTTTTTCACCGGCCTTCGACATGGATGACGACGCAAATGCCAGCCTGCCCGAACCGATTTTTCCTGCGCCTTGCGCACTCGCGCCAGTCCGGCATGACGCTGGTCGAAGTGCTGGTAGCGCTGTTGATTTTGGCGATTGGCCTGATGGGCGCTGCGGTGCTGCAACTCAACGCGCTCAAGTACACCAACAGCGCCAGGATGACCAGCCAGGCCAGTTTTATTGCCTACGACATGCTCGACCGTATTCGCACCAATGCTGGCGCTGATTACACATGGGCCAGGGCGGAGCGGGCGCCACCCAACACTGCCACCGCCAGTGTGCGTGACCTGGACCTGCACGATTTCGAGGCCAATATCATCGGTTTTGCCGGCGAGGATGCCAAAGGTTCAGTGGTGGTGAACGGGCACGAGGTCACCATCAGCATCAGTTGGGCGGATGCCCGGGCAGCAAACCGGCCAGGGGCGCGGGAAACCTTCACCCTGACCAGTCGCATCAGTAATGAACAAGGAGTGTCGCAATGAAGCGTCTTGCGCGAGGTTTCAGCCTGGTGGAAGTCTTGCTGGCGCTCGCCCTCGGGTTGGTTTTGATACTTGGGGCAAGCCAGATACTGATCAGTGCGCGGTTGACCCATGCCAGTCAGCAGGCCGCCATGCTGCTGCAGGATGATGCGCGGTTTGTGCTGAGCAAGATCACCCAGGATATTCGCCAGGCAGGCATGCTGGGGTGTTTGGCCGTGGCCGCTATCGATAATGCTCCGGCTGCCTTTGATCGGCCGATAAGCTGGGAAGCGGCGGGGAGTGCGAAGTCGCTGACGCTGGTGACCGCGAATGTCGGCGACGGCGTCGGCAAGCCCGACTGGACGGTGCTCTCCGACTGCAAGGAGGCGGCCCGGGCTTATGCCGGCACACCATCTGTTGTCGACCCCGGCCAGCTTCGCTTTGGTATACGTCAACTTACCTACACCTACGAATCGGGCCAGTTGAAGATCAGTACTCCGACAGCACCCGCCAGGGCGGTATTGATGGATAACGTGCGGGCATTCGACGTCAGCTTCGGCATGGCGGCCACCTCGGCATCAACGGTCGTGGTGCGATATGACAGCCATCCGACCGATGAGTCGCTGATACGTAGCGTGCGTATTCTCATGACCCTTCAAGACCCCGCCGGGCGGGTGAAGGACCAGACCTACAGCGTCGTGGCGGCACTGCGGAACCGGCTGGGGTAGGGGCAATGACCATGCAGGGTAGCATTCGTGTACGGCAGACCGGGATGGTGCTGCTGATCAGTCTGGTGTTCCTGTTGGTGCTGTCGCAGGTGGGGCTGTCCTCGATACAGGCTGCGGTCTCCCAGCAAAAAGTCGCGAGCAGCCTGTGGCATCGCAATCAATCGTTTCAAGCTGCCGAAAGCGGCCTGAGGTTGGGGGAATCGGCCGTGCAAAAGGTTGGTCATGCGATGCCTGTCTGCCACTCCATCACCCGCTGTGCGCCGCCCGCTGAGGCTTTTTCGTTGACGGCGGCCGGGACGAATCCTGCCTCGGCAGTCACCTGGCTCGCCTTGAAGGATGGTTTTTATGGCATTCAATCCCTCGGGGAGGGTGAAGGGCTGGCTCATTTACCGCCCCGTTCCCCTGCCTCGCTTTTTCGTGTCACCTCGGTCGGGCTCGCGGGGCAATCGCGCACGGTGCTGGAGACGGTCTATGCACGGGTGGAGGAGGGCGGCCGTGTCAGGTTTCGACGGGTCTTATGGCGGCAACTTCAATAAGGAGCAATCGGATGGGCAAGGAGAGCCAGGGTTTTACCCTGATGGAGTTATTGATCGTGGTGGCGATCATCGCGTTGCTGGCGGGAATTGCGTACCCCGGGTACCTCGGCCAGGTAAAAAAGGTGTACCGGGCGCAGATCGTCGCGTTGTTGAGCGAACAGGCCCAGCATCTGGAGCGTTCGTATACGAGAAATGGCACTTTTATTGATGCAGGCGACGTCAGCGCGGGCAATGATCACTATAGAATCAGTGTCGTCCTGAACCCCCAGGATTTTGACCTGCTCGCCACACCTGCTGCGGACTCGGTCATGGCGAACGACGCGTGCGCAGCCTTCAGCTTGACCAGCACCGGTATGCGCAGCAACCCGGGAGCGGTGCCTGAAATGTCGCCCAAGGTCTGCTGGGGGCAAGGATGAGCGTACTTGAAGCGTGGGCGCCGGGCGCGCCTTTCCCTGTTTATCGGCTGGATCAAATGATGGCTAAGCAACAGCAAGTGGTGATTGTCGGCGGCGGAGTAATCGGGCTGTTGACGGCGTACAACCTCGCCAGTGAGGGCCAGGCAGTCACGCTGCTGGAGCGCGGGGGGCTCGGGCAGGAGTCTTCCTGGGCGGGCGGTGGGATTGTTTCGCCGTTGTATCCGTGGCGCTATAGCCAGGCGGTCACTGCCTTGGCCCATTGGTCCCAGGATTTCTACCCGCAACTGGCACAACGGCTGTTTGCAGCCACCGGCGTCGATCCAGAGGTTCACACCACGGGTTTGTATTGGCTCGACCTGGATGACGAGGCGGATGCACTGGCCTGGGCTGCGCGTGAAGGGCGGCCCTTGAGCAAAGTGGACGTGTCGGCGGCCCATGACGCCGTGCCGGTGCTGGGGGGCGGCTACGCCCAGGCGATCTACATGGCCGACGTGGCCAATGTTCGCAACCCGCGCCTGGTCAAATCACTGAAGGCGGCGTTGCTGGCGTTGCCGAACGTGACGATTTACGAGCAATGCGATGTGTCGGGCTTTGTGCTCGGCGACGGCAGGGTGGTGGGTGTGAATACCGCTACGGGCCTGGTTTTGGGAGATCAGGTGGTGCTTGCGGCCGGCGCCTGGAGCGGGCAGTTGCTGAGTACTCTGGGCCTGGCGCTACCCGTGGAGCCGGTCAAAGGCCAAATGATCCTGTACAAATGCGCGTCCGACTTTTTATCCAGCATGGTCCTGGCCAAGGGGCGCTATGCGATCCCGCGGCGGGATGGGCACATCCTGATCGGCAGCACGTTGGAGCATGAAGGATTCGACAAGACGCCAACCGACACCGCGCTGGAAAGCCTCAAGGCGTCTGCGGTGGAATTGATTCCCGCCTTGGCGGACGCCGAGGTAGTCGGGCACTGGGCCGGTTTGCGGCCTGGCTCACCCGAAGGTATACCGTTTATCGGTGAGGTCCCTGGCTTCAAGGGGTTGTGGCTCAATTGCGGGCATTACCGCAATGGCCTGGTACTCGCACCGGCCTCTTGCCAGTTGTTCACCGACTTGCTGCTGGCGCGGGCTCCGATCATCGATCCAGCGCCTTACGCCCCCGCAGGTCGCCTCAACGCTGGATAGACTTTGGCCCTTGTTCCAGGTGCGCCTGGGTGCAGTACCATTGCTGGCGTGAACTCAGTGCGCGGTCTTGCGGCAGGTGCACGCCACAGTGGGCGCAACGCACCATCAGGGCCGCATCCGGCTCAGCAGGCCGTTGCTGACGGGCGGCAGGGTTTTTGAATTTGCGCCAGAACCATACCGCGGCGGCAATGACGGCAATCCAGAACAGTAGACGAAGCATGATGGGCATTTCTCGACAAGGAATGCGCCAGTTTAGCCAAGGTGATCACGGCCGCACAGGGCAATAAATACTCGCTCATAAAAAAGGGAGCTCCTTGAGAGCTCCCTTTTTGCGTTGCGTCGAACAATCAGTCGAACACACCGAAGGTCATGTAGCTGAACCACGAGCGGTCCTGGTTATCGCCCAGGGCTTGCGGCTCTTCTTCTTCGAGCACATCGCCGTTCTCGTCGTGCGGCTTGAGCTCGGAAGGAATGGCGTCCTTGGCGTCCTGGTACATCTTGATCACGTCCTGGTTGGCGCGGGTTTCACCCGGCGGCAGCGGTGGACGGGACTCGATCAGGCCCAGGGTGTACTTGCTCAGCCACGAACGGTTGTCCGCTTCGGCAACCTGAGGCACGAACTGGCCGTCTTTCAGGCTCGGGTGGTCAGGGTAGTTGAGCTTCAGGGTTTCCAGGCTGGTCGTCGCCAGTGTGTCCAGGTGCAGACGCTGGTAAGCCTCGGTCATCACGGCCAGGCCGTCACCCACGGACGGGGTTTCCTGGAAGTTTTCCACCACGTAGCGGCCACGGTTGGCGGCGGCCACATAAGCCTGACGGGTCAGGTAGTAGTGGGCCACGTGGATCTCGTACGAAGCCAGCAGGTTGCGCAGGTAGATCATGCGCTGCTTGGCGTCCGGCGCGTAGCGGCTGTTGGGATAGCGGCTGGTCAGCTGGGCGAACTCGTTATAGGAGTCGCGGGCAGCACCCGGGTCGCGCTTGGTCATGTCCAGCGGCAGGAAGCGCGCCAGCAGGCCAACGTCCTGGTCGAACGAGGTCAGGCCCTTCATGTAGTAGGCGTAGTCCACGTTCGGGTGCTGCGGGTGCAGGCGGATGAAACGCTCGGCAGCGGACTTGGCAGCTTCCGGCTCGGCGTTCTTGTAGTTGGCGTAGATCAGCTCAAGCTGGGCCTGGTCGGCATAGCGGCCGAACGGGTAACGCGACTCCAATGCCTTCAGCTTCGCTGTGGCGCTGGTGAAGCTATTATTGTCCAAGTCTGTCTGAGCTTGCTGGTACAGCTCGACTTCGCTCAGGTTTTCGTCGACGACGTCCTTTGTTGACGAGCAAGCAGCAGTCATGGCGAGGATGGCGATCAGCAGCAGGTGTTTCACTTGCATGGCGGCTTGCGTCCCTATGACGGCCGCTGTCTTGGGCGGGGCCGTCCTGTTATGATGAGCGCCCCGTTGAAAGCCTCGGGGCAAAAGACGCCGTATTTAACCACAAGCGCGCAGCCGAAACCAAAGGCTACGCCACGCCTAGTCTGAGCATGTCCGATAAAATTGAACTTCGCGCAGAGGTGCCGTCCGAATTGGGCGGCCAACGCCTCGATCAAGTCGCCGCACAATTATTCGCTGAGCACTCGCGCTCGCGCCTTTCCGCCTGGATCAAAGACGGCCGCCTGACTGTGGATGGAGCGGTTATCCGCCCGCGAGACATAGTCCATGGCGGTGCGATTCTTGAGCTGACTGCCGAGCAGGAAGCCCAGGGAGAATGGGTCGCCCAGGACATCGAGCTGGATATCGTCTATGAAGACGACGACATCCTGGTCATCAACAAACCCGCAGGCCTGGTGGTTCACCCGGCCGCCGGGCACGCTGATGGCACCTTGCTCAATGCCCTGTTGCACCACGTGCCGGACATCATCAATGTGCCGCGCTGCGGCATCGTGCACCGTCTGGACAAGGACACCACCGGCCTTATGGTGGTAGCCAAGACCATTCAGGCGCAGACGCAACTGGTTACGCAATTGCAGAGCCGTAGCGTCAGCCGCATCTATGAGTGCATTGTGATCGGCGTTGTTGTGGCCGGTGGCAAGATCAACGCACCCATTGGTCGTCACGGCCAGCAGCGCCAGCGTATGGCGGTGATGGAGGGCGGCAAGCAAGCCGTCAGCCACTACCGTGTGCTGGAGCGTTTCCGCTCCCACACCCATGTGCGGGTCAAGCTGGAAACCGGGCGTACCCACCAGATTCGCGTGCACATGGCGCACATCAACTTTCCGTTGGTCGGCGATCCAGCCTACGGCGGCCGCTTCCGTATTCCGCCAGCGGCCAGCCAGACCATGGTTGAGTCGCTCAAGACGTTCCCGCGCCAGGCACTGCATGCACGCTTCCTGGAACTGGATCATCCGACGAGCGGTAAGCGCATGAGCTGGGAATCGCCACTGCCAGACGATCTGGTCTGGTTGCTGTCGCTGCTCAAGCAGGATCGCGAGGCGTTTGTCGGATGAGTGACTGGCTGATACCTGACTGGCCCGCGCCGGCTCGGGTAAAAGCCTGCGTCACCACCCGCGCGGGCGGCGTCAGCCTGGCGCCGTTCGACAGCCTCAACCTGGGCGATCATGTCGAGGACAGCCTTGAGGCCGTCCTTGAAAATCGCCGTCGCCTGAGTGACGCCTTCGATATCCAGCCTGCCTGGTTGCGCCAAGTCCACGGTACTCAGGTGGTTGAGGCCGATCCGCGCCGTACTGTCGAGGCAGATGGCAGCTGGACCAGCACCCCTGGCATCGCCTGCACATCCATGACCGCCGATTGCCTGCCGGCGCTGTTCTGTAATCGGGCGGGCACTCGGGTTGCCGCAGCCCATGCCGGTTGGCGTGGCTTGGCGGCTGGTGTGCTGGAAGCCGCGTTCGAACGCCTGGATACCGCCCCTGAAGACGTTCTGGTCTGGCTCGGCCCTGCCATTGGCCCACAAGCCTTTGAGGTCGGCCCGGAAGTGCGTGAAGCGTTCATGCAGCAACTGCCGGCCAGCGCTCAAGCCTTTGTTCCCAGCCACAACCCTGGCAAGTTCATGGCCGACATCTACCAGTTGGCGCGCCTGCGCCTGGCCGCGCGTGGTGTCACCGCTGTGTATGGTGGCGGTTTGTGCACTGTGACCGACCCGCGTTTCTTTTCTTATCGCCGCAGCCCGCGTACGGGCCGATTCGCCTCCCTTATCTGGCTTGAACGCTAGACTGTCCTGATCTGTATCAACCGTCCGCCGCTTGAAACGCCCAGAATCCACCCCATCTATAAGGGTATCTGGCAGGTTTCTTCATTCAGGATGTGTTTGTTCATAGCTCCGGCCTGCTCAAAAGGAAGGTGACTAATGCGTATTGATCGTTTAACCAGCAAATTGCAGTTGGCCTTGTCTGACTCTCAATCCTTGGCGGTGGGCCTCGACCACCCGGCCATTGAGCCTGCGCACTTGATGCAGGCGCTCCTGGAACAGCAAGGTGGCTCTATCAAACCCTTGCTGATGCAGGTGGGCTTTGACGTTAACAGCCTGCGCAAGGAGCTGAGCAAAGAGCTCGACCAACTGCCGAAAATCCAGAACCCCACCGGCGACGTGAATATGTCCCAGGATCTGGCGCGCCTGCTCAACCAGGCCGACCGCCTGGCCCAGCAGAAAGGTGACCAGTTCATCTCCAGCGAACTGGTGCTGCTCGCCGCCATGGACGACAACAGCAAACTCGGCAAATTGTTGCTGGGGCAGGGCGTGAGCAAGAAAGCCCTGGAAAACGCCATCAACAACCTGCGTGGCGGCGAAGCGGTCAACGACCCCAACCACGAGGAGTCGCGCCAGGCCCTGGACAAATACACCGTCGACCTGACCAAGCGTGCCGAAGAAGGCAAGCTGGACCCGGTGATCGGTCGTGACGATGAAATTCGTCGCACCATCCAGGTGTTGCAACGTCGCACCAAGAACAACCCGGTGCTGATCGGTGAACCTGGCGTGGGTAAAACCGCGATTGCCGAGGGCTTGGCCCAGCGCATCATTAATGGCGAGGTACCAGACGGCCTAAAAGGCAAGCGCCTGCTGTCTCTGGACATGGGCTCGCTGATTGCCGGTGCCAAGTTCCGGGGTGAGTTCGAAGAGCGCCTCAAATCCCTGCTTAACGAATTGTCGAAGCAGGAAGGGCAGATCATTCTGTTTATCGACGAACTGCACACCATGGTCGGCGCCGGTAAAGGCGAAGGCTCCATGGATGCCGGCAATATGCTCAAACCCGCCTTGGCGCGGGGGGAATTGCACTGCGTCGGTGCGACCACGCTCAACGAATACCGTCAGTACATCGAAAAGGACGCAGCCCTTGAGCGTCGCTTCCAGAAAGTCCTGGTGGAAGAGCCGAGCGAGGAAGACACCATCGCGATCCTGCGTGGCCTGAAAGAGCGCTATGAGGTCCACCATAAGGTGGCGATCACCGACGGTGCGATCATTGCGGCGGCCAAGTTGAGCCACCGCTATATCACTGATCGTCAGTTGCCGGACAAGGCTATCGACCTGATCGACGAAGCGGCCAGCCGCATCCGCATGGAGATCGACTCCAAGCCGGAAGTGCTGGATCGTTTGGATCGACGCCTGATTCAACTGAAAGTCGAATCCCAGGCGCTGAAGAAAGAAGAGGACGAAGCGGCCAAGAAGCGCCTGGAAAAACTCCAGGAAGAAATTGTCCGCCTGGAACGTGAGTATTCGGACCTCGAAGAAATCTGGACCTCGGAAAAAGCCGAAGTACAGGGCTCGGCGCAGATCCAGCAAAAGATCGAGCAGTCCCGCCAGGAACTGGAAGCCGCGCGCCGTAAAGGCGACCTGAACCGCATGGCCGAGTTGCAGTACGGGGTGATCCCGGACCTGGAGCGCAGCCTGCAGATGGTCGACCAGCACGGTAAGCCTGAAAACCAGTTGCTGCGCAGCAAGGTGACCGAGGAAGAAATTGCCGAAGTGGTCTCCAAGTGGACCGGTATTCCGGTGTCGAAGATGCTCGAAGGCGAGCGCGACAAGCTGCTGAAGATGGAAAGCCTGTTGCATCAGCGCGTCATCGGCCAGGAAGAGGCGGTGGTGGCGGTGTCCAACGCGGTACGGCGTTCCCGGGCAGGTTTGTCCGACCCGAACCGTCCAAGCGGCTCGTTCATGTTCCTGGGCCCGACCGGTGTGGGTAAGACCGAGTTGTGCAAGGCGTTGGCCGAGTTCCTCTTTGATACGGAAGAGGCCATGGTGCGGATCGATATGTCCGAATTCATGGAGAAACACTCGGTGGCTCGCCTGATCGGTGCTCCACCAGGCTATGTGGGCTATGAAGAGGGCGGTTATCTGACCGAAGCCGTGCGGCGCAAGCCTTACTCGGTGATCCTGCTGGATGAGGTCGAGAAGGCGCACCCGGATGTGTTCAACATCTTGCTGCAGGTGCTCGAAGATGGTCGCTTGACGGACAGCCACGGGCGCACGGTGGACTTCCGCAATACGGTGATCGTGATGACCTCCAACCTGGGCTCTGCGCAGATCCAGGAATTGGTGGGTGATCGTGAAGCCCAGCGTGCGGCGGTGATGGACGCGTTGACCACGCACTTCCGTCCGGAATTCATCAACCGGGTCGACGAAGTGGTGATCTTCGAGCCTCTGGCGCGGGATCAGATCGCGGGCATCACCGAGATCCAGTTGGGCCGCCTGCGTAGCCGCCTGGCTGAGCGCGAGCTGGACCTGGAGCTGAGCGGCGAAGCGTTGGATAAGCTGATCGCGGTCGGTTACGACCCAGTGTATGGCGCACGGCCACTTAAACGTGCGATCCAGCGCTGGATCGAGAACCCACTGGCGCAGTTGATCCTGTCGGGCAGCTTTATGCCTGGCACTCGCGTTACGGCGACGGTGAAAGACGACGAAATCGTCTTCCATTAAGCCCAGCGCTTGGCGTAAACAGAGAAGGCCCCGCATCGCGGGGCCTTTTTTTTCGATAGGGCGTTGAACTGTAAGGCAAAGGCTTGTAAAGTGCGCCCCGCAGCAACGTCAGCCCACGGGTTTCTTCTCCCCAAGAAGAAATCAGAAAGAAGCGCAAATCATTGTCTTAAAAGCAATTTAAAGGGTTGACAGGGGTTTTTAAGATTGTAGAATAGCGCGCCTCAGAGACGCTAACGTAGCGATACGGACAGGGTCGAAGAGGAAGCAACACAGCAGTAACTTTGAAATATGTAGTTCCGTGATAGCTCAGTCGGTAGAGCAAATGACTGTTAATCATTGGGTCCCAGGTTCGAGTCCTGGTCACGGAGCCAATTTCAAACCGGGGTATAGCGCAGTCCGGTAGCGCGCCTGCTTTGGGAGCAGGATGTCGGGAGTTCGAATCCCCCTACCCCGACCATATTTGGGTCGTTAGCTCAGTTGGTAGAGCAGTTGGCTTTTAACCAATTGGTCGTAGGTTCGAATCCCACACGACCCACCATTTTTGAGACCAGTTGACGCTGGAATCAAATCTTAGAATCAGAGGTTCTAGCTCTGATAGAGGCGGTTTTACGGTTTTGGAAAGTGTTACAGCACTTAGATATCGCCGTAGACATGCAGCCGTCTGAGGCGAACAGTAGTTTCGGTTCGTCATGATGTCAATGTGCATAGGCTTTGCGATGCGCATTCCGGGGTATAGCGCAGTCCGGTAGCGCGCCTGCTTTGGGAGCAGGATGTCGGGAGTTCGAATCCCCCTACCCCGACCATATTTAATGAAAAAGGCGTCTTTATGACGCCTTTTTTTGTGCCTTGAGCAAAGTCGTACCGTTCGTCTGGAAAAAATCCGGATTTCGACCTGGTTCTTTATTCCGGGCATGCGAAAGCCTCTGGCCAACCAGAATTCCCTATAGCCAGTGCGCTTTGATTATGAGCGTACTAGGGCGATGCTCTGGAAAATGATGAGCTTCGCATTGAATGCTCAGTTGAGGTGCGTTTCCTGAATGTGCCGACACCAAGCCCGCTCGCCATTAGCGTCAATAGTAGACTCTGCTCTACTTGATCTACTGGTGGGTCCATAGAGCATGTCATTGACTCGCGATGCAGTTGCGCAGATGCGAGCTCGAGAGCCTTCTGTAGCGCGCTTCGGCCAGTCGACTTGGTCCGCCGATCAATACTGACCTCTGTGCTGCTAGATTGTTGTGGAGCTGGCAGCTTCTTGGGCTCTGGTTGAGCGGTTTCCTGTGAATGCACACCTATTTTGGCGGGTAAGGGGGCAGAGGGTTTGCCACTTGGATCAACCCGTGTCACTCGGCTCAGAGCGCCCTGAGCCCGACTCCGCTCATGTAGAACAGCACGCATATGGTCGTAGTCCGCCTCTATGTAATTCATCGTTGTCGCTAGATTCGAATGATTCAGCAGGCTTTTCGTGAGATGAATGTTTCGCTCAGGCTGCTTCATCAAGTCTGTTGCTAATGTGTGCCTGAAGCGGTGAGGGGTCATGCGCACGCCGATCTTATCGGTGAGCTTGCCGTACATTGACTCCACCTGGTCGATGTTCATTTCCTTGCCATGGAAGTGACGAGAGAATCTGTTGACGTTGAACAGCTGATCGTCTGGTGAAAAACCGATTTTCTCGGCCTCCCCCAAGATCCTGGATAAGTGTGGAGCGAGTCCTTCCATAATGGGGAGGAAAAACTCCCGATGGGTCTTCTCTGTTTCACCGCGGACCAAGATCATCTGGCTGTCCCAGTCGATATCTTTGTAACGCAGGCACAGCAGGGCATTCAGACGTATGCCTGTGTAATAAAACATCTCGAAGACGCTGAGCCAGAACCAGGCAGGTGTGATCTGGCTACGTTCATGCGTACAACGTTCTTGGCCTACAAGGGATATGAGCCAGTTGCGTGCTCGTTGGATGGCGTCTCCATTGATTGTCTTGCTGGCTCGCTTTGGTGGGATAACGCTGGTTTTCTTGAATGGGTTGATCGTGGTATGGGTCATCAGGCCGTGTTCTATGGCGTAGCCCCAAACAGTTCGAAGGTGATTTGAATAGGTGTTCCAGCTGCGTTTGGATAATCCGTTCTCAAGGACTTTTTTTCGCCATGTCAGAACCGCACGATGATCGATCTCCTCAACTGAGGCCGTTCGGAAATGCTTGAGTAGTGCTTTGGTCGAGGCGCGATAGATCTTTGCACTGGCAGGCCGCAGATCATGGGCAAAGATGTATTCCTCCGTCAGATTCGAGGGCGTCGTCATTGTGGCGGCTCCGTTGCTTCTGACTTCAAGGACAGGCTGATATTGTCGAAAGGGACCTCAGAGAAGATTGTTCGCGGGTCTAGTAGTAAGTACCCCTTGAGCTGCTTGGATTTTCGAGGTCCAACAACGTCACAGGTCCAAATATTCAAACTCTTATGCGTTTTTCGATGAAGTTTCTGTTTCTCGAAACTACGTTGAACCAGCTGCCAGGCGCTGACTTGCTGTACTTTGGCTTGCTGTTCGATATGGGGGAATTCAAGGACGTAGCGTTTGAAAATTCCAGGCGTTACCAGCATAGCGGTCCCTGCTACGGTATGAACCAGCGCTTTGGTATCGTTGATAATGATGGTCCGGGATGCGATGCCTTTCTTAAGCCATTCAACAAATCCCTGACCGATCTCGGTGTTATTGCTAGGCATCGGAGTGACTTCTTCGATTATTGCTAAAGGCGCACCTCCTTGATTGGAGGTTTGGGAAGGCTGGATTTCATCCAGTTTCGGAGGCGCGGTATGTGCCGCTGAGACCGCTTTGTTTTTGGTGTCTTCTGATGGCTCATTGATGTTACCAAGGAGCGCCAGTAGCTCGTCAAATTCATCTGTACTGCTCGAGGAATGCTGAGGTAGTTCGAACGGTGATGGCTGTGCCGGTGCTAAAGGCGCCGGCACAGGGCTGGATTGAATTTCCGAAGGCAACTTTTTGGCCGGTGTGGCGACGGTATTTTCAGCTGCAGAGTCTTCTACCGGGTTGCCAGCTTCTACCTCAAGAGTCCCAGCGTAAGCTGTGGGCCGATCACTTGGATCATTCCAGATCAGTGCCGGTGAGAGCTTCAGCAGGGTGAAGGTGTTTCGCCAACCACGACCATTGTCTATCGTGGCTTTCCAGATTGCCTTGTCTTGGGCATTGGTTTGGATTACCCCCTGATCTTGCAGCATGTTGAAGAAAGGCGCATTCGTACTGGGTACACCTTCAACGCCTTTGGTCAGCAAATAGGCTCGCAATTGATCAGCAATAGGCTTGCTAACCAGCCAAAGAGCATCCTGTGTCAGCCATCCATCTGACGGTCCATCGGGTTGATTCAGTTTGAATGTATCTCGGACCAGGTGACGCAACCCATCTGCTAATTGACGCTGCAAAGACTGTTTGGGCGCGGACAGCGCGCGGGCTGGATTTCCACCGAGCTCCTGTGCGACGGACGCCTGATCGGCCTTGACCACGATCTCTCCCAAAATGCCGGCATGTTCGTACTGACCAGCCAAAATGAAGATTAACTGCGACCACACTTCGGGGAAATTACTGAGCCAATCTAAGATTTCTGAGGAGAGGATCTGCGCGTAGATCAGTGCGGCAGCGGCTCCGTGAAGTTGGTAGTTGCGTCCTTTCACGTAACGGAATCGATAGGGACGATCGATTGGGCCGTGCCACGGGTGCCAGGTTTTACCTCCTGCCAGCTCGACGTGCACGTCGACGGCGATCTTGCCGAGGTCGTGTATCAGAGCGCCGTAAGCCGCGGCGGCAGTCCAGGCCTCAGCCTGTGCTGATTGAGACTCCGGCGGTGCGCCTATAGGAAGCAGGTAGCTCTGTCGAATTTTCAAGGCATAGGCGACGATTTCAAGCCCGTGATCCAGCATGCCGCCAGGGTGTGCATGATGGTGGTTTTGCGAAGCAGGGAGCTGCTGGACCAACTCCGCGTAGCGCTCAAGTGGACGCCTATAGAGCTCGACAAACTGTGAGCGAGATAACGATGCGCGCTGCCAAATGTTCTCCAGTAGTTTCTGACGGCGCGGCGATGCCAGTAGTGCTTGGCTAGAGGCCGGCTGTATAAAACCGTTAGGGGAGGGGCTTTGGGCGGGTAGCGCTTTATTGCGGCGGAAAATAGAGAACATCGCCTGCTCCGTAAATGATTCATGGGGCAGGCTTTTCTCCTATCAAAGGGGGGGCGAGCAAGGGGAAAGGATCACTGGTTGCCTCGGGTATTTCTTTTGGCGAAGAGCCATCTTTCTATGGTGGTGACGGAGAAAGGAATGCAGAATTATCGTCGTTTCGGTCTAAGGGCACGGGGCCGCAGATCGACTATGTGAGGAAAAAATGATGGTTTCACTTCGCTACGCTACGAAATCAACCTCAGATAATGTTTGGGCACTTTGTGATTTGATACGTGACAATAAGTGTGATGAGATCATTCTTTTTGCTAGTGTAGGGAATGATCTTGATGATGAGGAAGCAAGGTGGGACAACAACCTTCCTCTGGTTGTCGCCTTAGCTAAATATATTATTCCTCACGTTGATAGCGTCTTGGTCATTTTTGATGGAGTGTTTCTAACCGCTGCGCGTTCCGCTCGTTATGGTGAAGTACGTGAACTGCTGGATGTAGCTATTGCGTCTGACAAGGTTTATTACTCTGGGCAGAGAGCCCCACTTACTAGCGAAATGACTCCTGACGAGGCTGTTTCAACTCTTATTAATTTAGGTTCTATCCAACCGTTGACGGTTGAGTCCAGAGCTGAATACTTTTCTTTGCTTAGTAATTTTACAGAAGACGAGTTAGTTGAAGTTTATTCGACTCGCGAGATGCGTTGATGAGATTGGACCTTTTTCCCGCTGAAAGCGGCCCTTTCGGGTAAGGCTTTTACCCTTGTGAACCATTCCATTCGCTTCTACAAAACCTTTTACCTTTTGGGCCATTTTTGTTGTGAAAGGGGGGCATCTGGTGCTGAAGGCAAAGGCCGTTTGTCTCATGATCTTGCAGCATAGAAAAATCGGTATTATAAGTAATGTCAAATCGCCCCTAGACCGGGTAAGAAGGAGACGCACCATGACCGCACAGACCTCTCAGGGAGTAGCAAGTCGCTTAGGCTATGGCCTGGGTCAGGCTGCGCGCCTCGTTTGGTGCAGTCAGAACCGTACCCTGCGTTGGGTCAAGCGTCTGGTTGTGGCTGCCGTACTCCTATATTTTTCTGCAGACATTTTCAGCGGGATTATCAGCGTTGCAGTATTTACCTTGGTTTTGGGTGGAGGGCTCTGGGCGTTGAATCACAGACCTACGCCTCGCAGAAACCAGATAGAGTATGGTCAATGCTATGGCCCCGATGGCTATGGGTACTATGTTGCTGGTCAACGTGTAGACGACGATGATTAAGGGTCTCATATCAATGATATGAGACCCTTACGTTACATAACGCTACGTTTGACAGTATTCACCCCTTCCTGACCTGCCTTTTGAACATCTTTTGTTCCGCTGGTAAGGCCTTCCAATGCTTTTCCTGCGCTCACCCCTGCCCATCCCAGCGCGCCCATCCAAAACACTGGCAGGATGATGAACATCGAGCCCATCACGAAGTTTAAGATTGCGTCCTGGGTGGCAGTGTTCAAACCCATCACAGGATCAAATGATAAATGCGGAGAACCGGCTCCATATAAAGCGTCCAATATCGTGGTATCGACCCATCTAGCCAGTTGAAACCAAAAGTCCACGAATATCAGAGCGAAAAAAACAACGGACATAGTCATGGCCACTTTTAGTTGGTAAGCCCCGACGATTAGCACCAAGGGAATGCAAATCACCATCGCCATTTTCAAGAACGCCATGACCATCGGTAGCGCCTGGCGAACCATGTCCATCGCTGGAAAATAGGCCATAGATCCTAATGCAACCCCGAGAGTCCCCGCTGCCCGGGCTGCACCATTCCACACAGTTCCGTCGATTTGTCCCCCGTAGTCCGTATAAACATCCCCTTTCACCTGGTTCGACGGCGAGACCAGTTGCCGGACAAGCGAGTCAGTGACTTCGTCCGGGGACAACCACTTTGCCCAGCCGAGCATTTTGGTCATGAGGTCCGGCGACACTTGAGCCTTGATACGGTCCCGCAGTCCCACTCCGCTATCTGACCACCATTGTTTGCAAGTTGGATAGCCCCCACCTCCACCCACTTGTGGTAAACCCACATCACGAGATGCGTTATAGGGCCATGATGCCCTTGGAGTTTTGGAGTAGTCCGTGTCGTAATAACCCGAGGTGTTCAATAAATAGTGCGAACCAATCCAGCTGAGTTCCTGCGCAAAACGAGGGTCATTCCCTTGCGCTCCCAATTCGGGTTGGCGCATGAATAATCTGGCACGGGAGGGTCCATAGCAATCGTGCGTAAAGTCGCCAATTTCCTGAGCCAATAGCGGGTTGTTGATCTTGGTGTTGCTAACTTCCATGCGTACTTGCCGTAAATCAGTCCCGCAGGGAATTGCTGCTACAGCGCCATTGGTTAATCCCTTTGATAATGCATGCATTAATGCCCACCACATGGGCATCTGGGCACTCTTTCCTGCCAGTGAGCTGAATGTTGTGTTCCAGCCTGTGTCTGTGGGTTTAGGTAAGTTGTATTGACATTGCTGAGCTCTACTCTGGTCAAATGCCAAGGTATCAAAACTCACATTGACGGCTGGTACAGCGAAGAATGCGACTACGATGTAGCCAACGTAGATATTGGTTTCGATACGTGCCAGTGAGAGAACGCCTTTGTTGCCCTCATCGGCCCCCTCACCACGGACTTTCAGCCACTCTCGAATAACGATGATGCAGAAGGGGAGGGCGAATAGACCGGTATCTGAAATCATCGCCCAGATACCATTGTTGATGATCCAACCGACCAACGTCAGGTAGTACTCTAAATAGTCATTGGTGTAGAGCGTCACAGAACACCCCCTGCCTGATACAGCACCTTGCTCAGTTCAACCATCAGAAATAATAAGATCACCATTATCTCGATCTTCAACAGGCCTTTGCGCCGTTTCGAGCGTTCTGAGTTCGATAACCGTACCTTGAATTTGAACCAGGCAACGGTCAGTGCGATATAAAGCATTAGGCGCCAGGTAAAGAGCGGCCAATAGTGGTCGGTGCGCCAGGCTTGCCATTGCTCGGCGCTGTCGAACATGTTCATCAGGACAGCGCTGAGTAGGACTACGAGGGCGGCAGTCGCGAGCAAAACACCCAGAACAAGCAGAATGCTCCTCCCGGTTCGTCGAACCAGCGAACGGTTGGGAGCGGCGACAGGCTCCTGTATTTCGGTCATGGCCTTTCTCACTGTTTGTTCTGGGCGGGTGACTGCAACTGGTCCAATCGATTCGTTTCTGGGGCTCCCGGGGACACGCCACGAGAGTCTTCTGCCCGTGCTTTGCTGCGTTCAATGATGGTCAGAGGCGAGTTCTTCGCGAGCTGCTGACGCATGTCCAGTTCCATTTTGAGGTTGCCGATCTCCTGTTGCAGCGAGGAGCTCTGCTGGCCGACTGCCTGGACGGCGAGGTCATTAGCCGCGACGTTCGGTTCCCGACTGCCTGCCATCAAGGTGCGCTGTAGGGTCAGAGCTTTCTCCAACACATCGGACAACGCGACTTCGGAGGCAAGCCGGCGAGCGAGTACGTCCTGGTCGCGCTCATCCTTGAGTGCTGCTACAACGCCTCGGGTGATGGGTAACGAGTTGCTGCTCGCTGCTTCCAGGTTTTCTAGCGACAGCGTTTTGCTTCCGCTCAGCAGTTCCTGCAGGGCCTTCAGCTTGGTGTCGTACGTTTCCTGGATCAGCGGCGTGAGGCCGACGCCTGCGGCTGTCACCGTTTTAGGGCAACTGTCACAGGTCTGCTGTTGTTGTTCACCCAGGACACGATTGGCAAAGGTGGTGGCTTCCTGGGGCGATGACCAGACATTGCACACCATGCCGTTGTTGCAGTTCGCTTTACTGATGGATGCGGTGTCGCCGGCCGCGCGCTTGTTCAGAAGGTTGTAGCCCGCCTTGGTGACGTCGCCTACGATACGAATTGGCTTCTGACCGGAACCACCTGCTCTATCACCACCAACCCAAGTGACGCCATCGTTTCCACCTTTCTTTTCGACTTGTTCCACCGCCGACACTGCGTCTGTGTTGGATGTTAGCGCCTGACTCATAGCCTGACCTTCAGCAAGCTTGCCCCAGCCCATTTGGTTACCGGCGATATCCGCCATCTTTTCGCCAATGGCGCGGCAGGTGCCTTTGGAGCGGTCGAAGTCCAGGCGGGCCTGCAAAATGCCGTTGGTGATGAGGTTGTATAGCGCCGGGTTCGCACGTTGAAGAATCAGTGCCGGCAGCGAAGCCACGGCGCTGGTGGCGCTCTGTACCACCGAGCTCATGATGTTTTTGAAGCCGGAAGTGGCACCATTCAATTGGTTTTCAAGGGTTGTGCTCAGGCTCATGTTTCCGCAGATTAGATTGGTATTCCAACCGCCTCCCACAGAAATACTATCCATGTTGCCTGCGCTCCCCATGGTGACTGCGTTGCCGCCGCCAATGCTATACAGCACGTTGTCCCCAATGACGCTTCCGGAGGAGGAGACGTTGATTGGATCAGCAGAGAGCGCTATTGCACTGCTGAGGCTGCAGGCGAGCCCTATCGCCAAGGTAGTGAGTTTCATGCTTTGCTCCGATCGCTGTTTCATTGGAAGTCCGTACTGCCGAGGAAGGTCTGTCCTCGACGCTGGCAACACGAATAAGGGCGCCAGAGTGCCCAGGCGTAGCCGCCATCCTGCGCATCGATGTTCGGATCGATGGTGGGAAAGGTTGCGCAAGTCGGGTTGAGGACTGGGGTGAGCTCTTGCCACTTACCAGTGGAGGCGTCACCTTCGCGTAGCGGCCCTGCGGGCCAGTAACCGGGGTAGGGAAGGGCGAGCATCGGCAAGTAGACATGGACCTGGCCTGGGCGGGTAACCACGTCGCCGGCACGCTGCGCAATAACTGCGCCCGTTTTGTAGTCGTCAGTCTGGTTAAGGAAGCCGCTACGCGGGTAGACGTTCCCCCAGCTGCTTGCTGAGAGCAGGCTACCGACTTCGCGCATGCCCGGAATGAGTGCTTCGGGGTATACGGATTCCGGGACGCCGTATCGCCAAGCAATGGGGTCAAGGGTGCTCAGAAAGTAAGGCACAAGCGGTAAGGTTGCGCCTTTGCATACATAGCCCGAGGCGCTGGCAAACTGACTCAACGCCGCACCACCTGGATGGCCGATGACATCGGCTTCCTTAAATTTGATGATGTTGTTCTCTGCAACGTGATTGGTAGTGCCGTCGTTGCCCGCTTGGGCCATCGGATTCGGGGTGCCAAGAGGTGACATCTCTATCCAAGGGTTCATCCCGGTATTCGCATATGCAGACACCACAGCGTCCGGTACGTAGTGACGAACCTTGGTCGAGGTTTTGACTTTGCATCCGAATGGCGTGCAGAGCAGCCAATAGCAGATGCCGACCACTTTGTACTCCAGGCAGGTTGGTGACAGGGTCGAGGCAATAATCGCTGCCGAGTTGATCGCAGCCGATGCACTGAATGACAGGCTGAAAGTGATAGCCAGCGACAAAGGCCGGATCGCAAAACGTGAGCGTCTCATCGTGACAGGCTCCGTGCTCGTTCAATCAACGCGACGGCTTTAGCTGCGTCAGGCTCGCCGTACACGACGTAGCGACGATCTACGACCACGGCTGGGAGTTTTTCGACTCGCAGGCTCCAGGCGTCTATGACGCCCTGCTGGGCTTGGGCCAACTCGTTTTGCAGATGCTTCCCTGCAGGGCTGACAAGGTAGCGTTGAATGGCCGCTTCTGCCTGGCGTGGATCGGCGGGTAGTTGGTTGGAAAGTTGTTCTTCAAGGCGCTGCTGATCATCCAGGAAGATGACGCGAGCGCCAGAAGGTGCGGATACTGGATGTGCTCGGTTTGTAATGACCCACGTCTCCGCGTGGGACGCAGTTGACAAGAACAGTAGCAGTGAAAACAGCCAGCGCCGCGTTTCGCTAATGTGGGTAAGGATCTGGAGCATGGCACCGTACCTGATATGGATTCAGGTACAGAAGACCGGATGGCTGTCTTGAGCGCAGTAAGAAATAGGAATTTGGAAGCTTTGGGTATTTGAGAGCGACGAATTCGTGTGGGTTGGATTAGAGATGGCACTTGGTCGGCTCAAATTGACGACGCAGTGAGTACGCAGTTAACTGGCTATCCACACAGCAAGAGTTCAAGCCAAGTTTATGAGGCGACCCTTCTTGGCCCCATCGCCGCCGATGGTCCACAGTACGCCAGTCGGACGAGTCTCGCCACCGCCCCACGACATAACGAAAAATCACTTCTATTGAAGCTTCGGGCGACATCAACGGCAAAATGCTCGCCCTGCCGATATCGTCAGCGGGTTTGGTCGTGCTGGAGAAAACAACCTCAAGATTCGAAGGCTTTATCTTTATCCTTGGGCAGGCAGTAGTTTGTGCTGTCCTGCTTGAGATCCTTCACGATCAAATGTTGCAAACGGAGCGCCTGCTGCACAGCTTCAATGTCATCTTCGATGACGTTAAGGATAAGATAAAAACCTATCCTCCGAGACCGTATTGCTGTTAAAGACCATCCTGCCGATTGCGTTTTCGGTGCTCTACGTAGTGCCTAATTTCCGCAGCCCATGAGGCTTTTGTGACACGTTCGTAGTCTCATTTAGCTACGCCCAAACGATTCATCCGCCTGTAGCGGTCAAAGCCGCTTTTCATAATAGGAAGATATGCATTTTTATAAAAAATCTCTAGATGCTCCAGGTGGGATACGAGTTGATTTCTGATGGTCGTATGATGCATTCAGCGTGCTCTGCCAATAAAGCTAAACTTTAAATAGTTGAACTCACGAGCTCTACGAGAGGCCTTACAGATATGTAATATTCGCGGCAGCTTCCTGAAAGGCATCACTGGTTATCCTCTAGTCAGAAGTAAGTGAGCACTAGGAGAAAATCATGAAATTATTAAAAGTTGTTTTTGCCGCTTCCATCTTGACCATGTCTTCTTTGGCCATGGCTGAAGGAGGTGGTGACCGTGTTTATGGTCGAATGATGCAAGAGAACCAGAAGGCGATGGAGCAGTACGCCTTAGAAAACGGAAAGGCGACACCTGAAGTTGTTCATTATGAATACGGAATGAACCTCGATGTCCAGAAGGTAATCAGTACCACTCAAGCCAATAAAACCTGTGGCGTAGCCCCTTCGCGCATGACCTATGAAGATTCGGCGGGCAAGCTCAACACCTTGGAATACAAGGTTATGGGTACTAACTGCCCTCACGGAAGTTAATTAGCGTTAGCCCTGACTGCGCAAGGTTGTTCGGTATGTTTTGAGCCTGCTTGCTGTTCGCTGACACAGAAGTAATTTTCAGGTCACGCTGGAGTTATCTATTGTATGAAATTATGTCTGCCGGCACGTAGGAGAAATCCTCACGTGCTGGTGGCTTTTATAATTATAAAAAATATTTCATAAAGAAACTCTGCCAAGCTAAAGCCTGGAGTGTTAAATGAACAATAAAAGCATTTATGGTCTTTCTCTCATTTCCCTTGGCATGAGCATGGGGCAAGTTGCAGTAGCTGTGGAGCAAAAGCCTGAAGGGTTCATTGAGGGGAGCACCTTTAGTATTCTCAATCGGAATCTCTATCTCAATCGTGATTATCGAAAGGGTCAATCAAGCCCCACGGGCAATGGTTACTCAGCCGAATGGGCTCATGGCATCATTGGCCGATTCGAATCAGGCTTTACTCAAGGTACCGTAGGCTTCGGCATTGATGCGTTTGCAATGGAAGGCCTCAAGCTCGATTCAGGTGATGGTCGCTCGGGAGCCCGTAGCTCAGTCGATGTCTTGCCGCACAATAGCAAAGGCCAACCTGAAGACTCCTACTCAAAAGTAGGCGGGGCCGCAAAAGTGCGTTTCCTGGATACAGTCGTCAAGGTAGGCGACGTATTTCCATCGACGCCTGTCGTTGCCTATGGGGATTCCCGACTTCTCCCGGAGAGTTTCCGGGGTGCAACGTTCACTAATACCAGCATCAAAGGCCTGACCCTTCAGGGGGGCCGGCTGCATGCGATGAGCCAACCCAATTCCAGTAGCATGCGTGACGGCTTTTCAACTTTTTACGCCGGTGTAGTAGATGCTCCATGGATCGCTTATCTAGGGGGCGATTACACGGTCAATGAACACGTAGGTGTGAGTCTTTACACCAGCCAATTCAAGGATGTGTGGAACCAATACTACGCGGGCACCACATTGAGCTATCCACTCTCAGAAAGCGTATCGCTAATTGGCGGCTTTAATTACTACCGAGCGGTTGATGAGGGTGAAAAACTTCTGGGAAGCTTCGATAACAAGATCTGGAGCGGCAAGACCGGGGTCAAATTCGGAGCGCACGCCGTGACCGTTGGTTACCAGCGCAATAATGGTAACGACGACTTTGACTACCTTCGCCAGTCCGACTCAATTTTTTTGGATAACTCCATTCAGTACAGCGATTTCAACTCACCGAAAGAGCAATCCTTGCAGCTGCGCTACGATCTAGATATGCAGGCTTTCGGCATCCCCGGTCTGAGCTTCATGACCCGCTACGCTAAGGGTTGGGATGCGGACTATTCCAACGCAAACAGCGTGTACATGCGTCGCGGAGCGGACGGTGCCCCATTGCAGGACCAAAAGCGTTGGGAGCGAGACATCGAGGCTAAGTATGTCATCCAGTCAGGCTCACTGAAGGACATGTCTTTACGTGTCCGCCAAGCAACGACACGAGCTACCGATTTCGAATCTGATTTGGACGAGGTCAGACTGATTGTTGAATATCCACTGCAACTCCTTTAACGGGCATTAGCCATCGGCATCAACTGTCCGGTATCCCCGATACACCCCGTCTCCTTGTTTCTCCTTTGGTTTGGAGACGGCTTAGGCGCCCTAGTGGCGCCTTTTTTTGTGGATTGAAGAAACTGTTGGTATATCCATCCCGGCGGCGAGCGTCCCTGGGGTTGTATGGCTGATTGGAACGTGTGAACATACTCTCAATATAGGTAGGGGGGGTATGGTATGGGTCATATGAGATCAAGCAAAGACAATCTTCTTAAGCGTGTAAAGCGAATCGCTGGGCAAGTCCAGGCGATTGAGCGAGCACTCGACTCTGATGATGACTGCTCGAAAACCCTGCTTTTGGTCGCTTCTGCCCGTGGCGCTATCAATGGGCTGATGGATGAAATTATCGAAGACCACGCTCGTGAACACGTTGCGAATCCGACACTCAGCAACGAAGAAAGAGCGAAAGGCGTCGATGAGCTTCTCGAAGCCATTCGCCGCTATTCCAAATAGGATTTGCCCAGATGAGTAATTCGTACACCGACTATTCCCACGACCATATGTTCCTGGGGAAATCACATGAAGAAAACGCCAAGCGAACCTTGTGGGTAGTGGCTCTGACCGTCGTAATGATGGTTGCTGAAATCACCGCAGGTTATCTCACTGGCTCAATGGCGTTGCTTGCTGATGGATTTCACATGGCAACACACGCTGGAGCACTTGGCATAGCCGCAGCTGCTTACGGTTACGCAAAAAGACATGCCTCAAATGCTCGCTACAGTTTTGGAACTGGCAAGGTTGGAGACTTGGGTGGCTTCGCATCTGCTCTGATTTTGGGACTGGTCTCTTTGGGAATTGCCGGAGAGTCGCTATTTCGTCTCTTTCAACCGACTCAAGTGCAATTCGGGACAGCGACTCTTATCGCAATTGTCGGATTAGCAGTGAATGTGGTGAGCGCGCTTTTGCTGTCTGGCGGTCATAATCATCACCATGGGCATGACCACGGCCAAGATGAATCTCACCATGCACATGGTCATGACAATAATCTGCGCTCTGCTTATATTCACGTCATTGCAGATGCACTGACTTCGGTTCTGGCCATCGCAGCACTGCTTGCTGGTCGTTACCTTGGTTGGGTCTGGCTCGACCCTGCAATGGGGATTGTGGGTGCAGTTGTCATCGCACGCTGGGCTTGGTCGTTGATGCGGGTGACTGCGAGTGTATTGCTAGACCAGACAGATGATCATGTCGCTGAAGAGATTCGTGAACTGGTTGAGCGACAGGGAGATGCTTCGATCATAGATCTTCATGTCTGGCAGGTAGGGCCGCAAGCCCGCGCCGCTATTGTGAGTGTTCTAGGCAGCCCAGCAGTGAATGCACAAAACATACGAGAACGGCTTGCGACAGTTCATGAGATCACTCATCTGACAGTTGAGTACCGCACGAAGCCGGGCGCTGTTTCACCCGATCAGGTCGCCGTTCAGGCTTAGCAATGAGCCCGTAGTTCGCATAAGTTCGCCGAGGAATTGACCAATGGCCAAGGACATCGAGAATCCGTGTACTTCTGTCTGCCAGTTGAACAGCGAACTGTGCGTCAGCTGCGGTCGCACCAAGGAAGACATCAGAAAATGGAAACGAATGAAGCGTCCAGAAAAAATGGCCGCTGTACAACGCGCGACCCTGCGTCTGAAAAGCCTGCAAAAAAAGAACTCTCAAACCACTGTAATTTAACTTTTCTACGCTTTCAGCCGAGACAGATGTCCAGATTCGGAAAGGCAAGCTGAGTGGCAACGCCACCCGAACTTAGCACTATCGTGGTCAGATGCGCAGTGCTTGTCAGCAGACGGAGCATGGCGTCATCTCAAATTGTTATTGAGGACAGCGGTACGGGGTTATCCGATTCGGCGCAGGCGCGCCTTTACAGCTTGTTGCTGATCGTCCTTTGCGTATTGCTTGAGAATGAAATCAACATAGCATGTCCCGCTGCATGGCCATGAGCTGGGACCATGCTGTGGCCGAATGGATGAGGTGGGATTAGTTTGCGGGGTATTCAGCAATGACCTGATCTACGCCGGCTTTGGTCAGGCCGATTATTTGGTAGGTCTCATGTACTCCGTCGACTTCCATTCCTGGAGAACCTGCTGGCATTCCAGGAGCAGCGATCCCGAGAAGGTCGTCACGCTTACTCATCGCAATTATTTGCTCAACTGGCACATGACCTTCAACAAACTTCCCGTTGATCATCGCAGTGTGACAAGACGAGAGTCGTGGAGCGACACCTAGATCTTGTTTGACAGCACTCATGTTGGTTTCTACATGATCAATGACGGTGAAGCCATTGGCCTCAAGATGCTGAATCCATTTTTTGCAGCATCCGCAGTTTGCATCTCGATGCACATCGATGGTCAGGGCCTGCGCCGCTTGAGCCGTTGAGCCGATGAACAGCGCAGCGAATGTTGCAATACGCAGAAATCGACTTGAAAGTCGGAAGCTACCTGTCATGAATATTTCCTTTTCCCTTGGAGACGGCGAGATGTTCTACGAAGCAATAGAACCCCACTCAAGCGTTCATGCCGCTGCAAAGGTTACATTGAAGGATCTACTTTAGAGTCGGGGAGCCAACTCCCCGATCATTTGAATTCGTAGGGCTAGTGCTCAAATCGCTCAGAACCACATCCGAATACCAGCTACAAACCGGGCCTCGTTTGTCTTTTCCCCTTCATCGCTGGCTAGGTCAGCCGTCTTACCATATGAGCGATTCCAGCTAACACCAATGTAGGGTGCGAATTGACGAGTAATTTCGTAGCGCAACCGCAGGCCTAGTTCGGTGTTGGCCAATCCAGATCCTATGCCGCGCTGAGGATCATTTTTCCCGTACAAGTTTACTTCGGCGGTCGGCTGCAAGATCAGGCGATTGGTCAACAGGATGTCGTAATCGCCTTCAAACCGAGCTGCGGTTTGACCGTTCTCACCAATATAAGCAGTCGCTTCAGCTTCAAAGTTATAGAGGGCCATGCCCTGAATACCGAGCGCTCCCCATGTTTGAGGTGACCCAGGTTTGAAGTCTTGTCGAATGCCGGTGACGACATCCCACCAAGGACCGATGGCGTGTCCCCACAGAGCCTGAAGTTCAGCGTTCTCGGTTACGCCATTGGTACGTTCGCCTTCCGAACGCAACCATAGGCGATCGACGTCACCGCCGATCCACCCTTTTGCATCCCAAGCCAGCGCACTACCGTTGTCAGCGTCTTGGTACTCAAATTTATCCAGGAGGATGAACGAGTTAATTTTTTTATCGTGCACACCATGGCCTGGTAAGTCTGGAAAAGCGGCGGCCCGGTCAGCGTCGGTAAGTACGGGGATTGGGGTTCGGCTTGTGGTAGTCGCCCCTCCATCCATGCTTTCCATACCGTCCATTTGCCCGTTATCGCTGTGATCCATAGCCCCCATCTTGCTATGGTCCATGGCTCCCATTGAGCCGTGGTCCATCTTGGAGTGATCCATCGCGGCATCTTTCGGTTTGGCGGGTTTGGATTTTTGTGCAGTTGAAGACTTTGCGTCCGCACTTGATGGCATCGCCATCGACGGATCCATCTCTTCAGCGGCTTGAGCCATGAAAAAGAATGCTGGACCGGTAGAGACTGCAAGTGCCATCAGCGTTGGGCGTAAAAACTTACTGGTCATGATCTCAATCTGCCTTTTTGGTTTTTTGGTCATGATCCATCGACTCATGGCTCATCTGGCTATGGTCCATCGCCCCGTGATCTAGCTTCGAATCGTTTGCCGTTGCTGGCTTGTCCGTTGCTGTAACAGGAACAGTGGTTGAATGGTCGCTGCCATTTTCCTCTGCCAGCACCGTGGACGAGAGTCCACCCAGCAGGACAGCGGCAAAGAGGCAACCCACGAGGGAATTACGATTTCGGTATGTGCTCACAGATCGTCTCCTTTACTCATCAACCCGTACTTCACGGAACATGCCCATTTCCATATGGAAAAGCAGGTGACAGTGATATGCCCAACGGCCTAAGGCATCAGCGGTGACTCGATAGCTGCGTTTGGTACCTGGTGGCATATCGATCGTGTGCTTGCGCACCATGAACTTGCCGTTCTCGTCCTCAAGGTCACTCCACATGCCGTGAAGGTGGATGGGGTGTGTCATCATGGTGTCGTTCACCAAGGTGATGCGCAGACGCTCGCCATACTTCAGGCGCAGCGGTTCGGCGTCAGAGAATTTGATGCCGTTGAACGACCACGAAAACTTCTCCATGTGACCGGTCAAATGAAGCTCGATGGTACGATTTGGCTCGCGGCCGTCAGGGTCTTGGAAAGTGCTTTTCAAGTCGGAGTAAGTGAGCACTCGACGACCATTGTTCCGCAAGCCTATGCCCGGATCACTTAGCTTTGGCGTTGGATTCATGGCTTGCATATCAACCAGGGGATTGTTGGTTTCAGAGGCAGGGTGTGTCTGCATTTCTCCACCCATACCACCCATGCCAGCCATCCCTGACATATCACCATTGCCCATCCCAGCCATCTTGCTGTGATCCATGCCCGCCATGTTAGTCATGTCACCGCTGTCCATGCCGGTCATCCCGGTCATGTCACTTTGGTCCATACCGGTCATCTTGCTGTGGTCCATGCCCGCCATGCCCGCCATGCCGGACATGTCACCTGGTGTCTTCTCTGCGCCGCCCATACCAGCCATGCTGCCATGGTCCATACCAGCCATACCGCCCATCCCCATGTCATCCATAGTGACGATTGGACGTGGATCTATAGCAGGTACCTGAGCAACTAGCCCTTCACGAAGAGCGAGGGTTCCGCGTGCATAACCCGTCCGATCCATAGACTGGGCGAAGATGGTGTAAGCCTCTTCACTGGCAGGCTCTACGATCACGTCATACGTTTCAGCTACGGCGATGCGGAATTCGTCAACACTCACTGGGTTGACGTGTTGGCCGTCGGCGGCCACAACGGTCATTTTCAAACCAGGAATGCGGACGTCGAAATAGCTCATCGCCGAGCCGTTGATAAAGCGTAGTCGTAGCTTCTCACCCGGCTTGAAAATACCGGTCCAGTTACCGTTTGGCGCCTGGCCATTCATGAGATAGGTGTAAGTATCTGCGCTGACGTCTCCAAGGTCGGTTGGGCTCATGTTCATTTCAGCCCACATCTTCCTGTCAGCTACTGTAGCTGACCAACCTTGCTTACTGACATCGTCGATAAAATCACCAACGGTGCGTTTATGGTGGTTGTAGTAGCCCGACTGTTTCTTAAGCTTGGCCATGACGCGACTAGGATCTTCATCGGTCCAATCAGTCAACATCACCACATAGTCGCGGTTGTATTGAAAAGGTTCAGGCTCTTTCGAGTCGATAACGATTGGCCCGTAAACCCCTGCCTGCTCCTGTAAGCCCGAGTGGCTGTGGTACCAGTACGTACCATTCTGATGAACCTTGAACTTGTACTCGTACATGCCGTCGGGTGCGATGCCATGGAAACTCAAGCCAGGTACACCGTCCATATTGGCCGGCAGAATGATCCCGTGCCAATGGATTGAGGTGTCTTGGTCCAGGCGGTTTTTTACACGCAGGGTGACTGTCTCTCCTTCGCGCCAACGCAGCAAAGGTCCTGGCAATGATCCATTGATGGTCATGGCTGTTCGCGGCGAGCCGGTAATGTTTACAGGTGTTTCACCAATAAACAGATCAAATTCATTGCCGGTGAGTACGCTCGGCAGACCTGGACTTGTCACCGCCCATACTGGAGTGCGCCAAAGGCCAAAGCCGCCGAGAATGCCACCAGCGGCCAAGCCTTTTACGAATGTCCGTCTAGAGGTTTTGGAATGCATGCCGTTTATTTCCAATCAGTCAAAAGGGAAGCCGTGCGAAACAACCGATCATGAGTTGCCCGGATCAGCTTTGCCCACCGTCACAAAAGACAAACTCTTACGGCAAGCGAGCTCAGAAATTGCCACATTTAAACCACCGCAGTGATTACATTTCTGTCAGCTTGGAGGGCTAGCTATTTAGCAATTCTTGTGATCCATCGCCTTGGCTTTGCTTTCAGCGACGGGATGTTGGGCATTTTGCGTTTGAGCTACTCGGTACGATTCCATCGAATTATTCCTGGCCACTTCCATGCGTGCGAAAGTCCGGTCACCACCCCCTTCAGCCATAGCCAAAGAAGAGACGGTCAGAGCCGCGATGACGAACAAGGTTTTGATAGGGTTCATTTGGGGGGCCTCGGATGATTATTGGTGACCCCTGAATCCACATCAGTCGTTGACTCTAGGGGGTGAGCTTGAGGCTCAATAGGACTATAAGACTCATCCCCTGTCAGGAAGCTTAGGCCAATATTACAGTTGTGTCAGGTTGCGATATTTCTCTTGAGATGCAGAGTGATTAGTCCGTAAGGTCTAAGCTATCCAACGACACATAACCTCCATCCACCATCTAAAATTTACCTGTGCGGCGTTGTAAGTTTCCGGTCACTGCACGATGGCGTGGCGTTTTTTGAGTTTTTCGCTGAAATCATACATCGGCTCGGACGCACTACGTTAAGCACTTGAGTGTTCGATAGGTGGGAATTAAATGGCAGCGTAACTAAAGGTGGCCACCGGTGAGTATTAATTTTGACAAAGCGCTTGGCTCCGCAGAAAGAGCATTACGTTTTCGCAGCCAACGAGCTGAGGTACTTAGCAATAATATCGCTAATGCCGACACTCCTAACTTTAAGGCCAGGGACTTGGACTTTTCTGCTGTACTGGCTAGCCAAACAAAAGGAGGTTTGGCTACTCCGTTCTCTTTAAAAACAACAAACCCAAAACATATTGCCGTAAACGAATTAGTAAGTGATATTCACGGCGGTGCTTTGCTTTACAGTACGCCGAACCAACCTTCCATTGATCAAAATACTGTGGATCAACAGGTCGAGGTCGCAAAGTATACGGAAAATGAAATTCATTTCGAAACCGCCTTTACTAGATTAAATGGAGCATTTAAGGGGCTACTTAAAGCTCTGCGAGGTGAATAATAAACTTTACCCAGCGAGGGAATCAGCGCCTCAGGCGCTGATTTGGGAAGGGAAACCGAGTGCTTCGACAGTTTTACGGACTTGCTCTGGGTTTTCACTGCTTTCAACGCTTACCTTACCTGCTGCGCGATCCACGGAAATCATAGCCTCGCTGTCCAGTGACTGAATTGCTTTGGTGATTTTGCTGACGCAGCTACCGCAACCAATGCCTGATACGTTTAAGACGAACATGGTTATTCCTCTTGTGCTGAGCAGTCTATTTTCACCGCAACAACAAGATCAACGTTGACACCACGGTAAGGTCAAGAGTTATGTATAGCGGGCTGTGAGCATCGGTTACGCTCATTCAATTCGGGTATTCCTCAGCCTCAAAGCATTGAAAACTACAGACGCAGAACTGACGCTCATGGCTAACGCAGCAATCATTGGAGACAGAAGGTGCCCCGTCAGTGGATAGAGCAGGCCTGCGGCGAGGGGAATACCCATTGAGTTGTAAAGGAAGGCGAACCCCAAGTTTTGCCGCATGTTTTTTACCGTTGCAACCGAAAGTGCCCGTGCCCGTAAAATCCCCATCAGGTCGCCTTTTACCAGCGTGAGCTGCGCGCTATTCATCGCGACGTCAGTCCCTGTACCCATGGCAATGCCCACATCTGCTCGCGCCAAGGCCGGTGCGTCGTTGATACCGTCGCCGGCCATGGCAACCTTTCGACCGGATTGCTGGAGGTCCGCCACCAGGCGCTCCTTGTCCTGAGGTTTCACTTCACCATGAACCTCTTCAATACCCATCTCCTTGGCGACAGCACGTGCGGTGGTGAGCCCGTCTCCCGTGGCCATGATGATTTTTACGTTATCAGCCTTAAGCTTGGTGACTGCTTCTTTAGAGGTCGGTTTTATCGGGTCTGAGACCGCTAGTAATCCTGCCAAGACCCCGTCAACTGCTAGATAGATGATGCTGATGCCTTCAAGGCGCAACAACTCTGCACGTTCTTGTAAGACCTTTGTGCTCACGCCGGCAGCTTCCATCAGTGCAGTGTTGCCCAGCTGTACTTTCTTGCCATCAACGAGACCACTCACCCCAATCCCTGAGCCGGACTCAAACGATTCAGGCTTGGTGAGCGCAATATTTTCAGTTCGGGCGTGATCGACGATGGCGTGTGCCAAAGGATGTTCGCTGCCTTGATCAAGGCTAGCGGCCAGTTGAAGCACATCGCGTGGGTTGAAATCTGGTGTGGCCTCCACACTGTGAAATACCGGCCGTCCCTCTGTCAGGGTTCCCGTTTTATCGACAATCAGTGTGTCGATCTTGCAAAGGTTTTCGATGGCACTGGCATCTCTGAACAGCACACCCATACTGGCGGCTTTACCCGTCGAAACCATGATCGACATGGGCGTTGCCAGACCCAGAGCACAGGGACAAGCGATGATAAGCACGGCGACAGCGTTGATCAGGCCGAAGACCCAGCTGGGTTCCGGGCCGAACAGTCCCCAACCTATGAGGGTCAGCAACGCAATCGCGATAACCGCCATCACAAAGTAGCCGGCGATCGAGTCGGCCATTCGTTGCATGGGCGCTTTGGAGCGTTGGGCTAGTGCGACCATTTGTACTATCTGCGACAGCATGGTGTCAGCGCCGACCTTTCGCGCCTCCATCACCAAGCTTCCATGAGTATTAAGCGTGGCACCGATCAGACTATCCCCTGCTCTTTTCATGACCGGCACAGGTTCACCAGTGAGCATGGATTCATCCACCGCACTTTCTCCCTCGAGTACAGAGCCATCAACTGGCACTTTTTCACCAGGTCTGACCCGCAAATGGTCTCCCAAGTGAACATGGGTAAGAGGAATGTCTTCCTCCTGACCATCGGCGTTGATCCTGCGTGCAGTCTTGGGAGATAGGCCAAGAAGGGACTTAATGGCGGCGGAGGTTTGTGACCGTGCTTTGAGCTCAAGAATCTGCCCAAGCAAGGTGAGCGAGATGATGACCGCAGCGGCTTCGAAGTAGACGCCGATGCGTCCATCTTGCATGAAGGTGGTGGGAAAACTTTGGGGAAATAGGGTTGCCGCGACGCTGTAAAGATAGGCTGCGGCAGTACCTAAACCAATCAGAGTCCACATGTTTGGACTGCGATTTCTAACGGATGCTATGCCTCTTACAAAAAAGGGCCAACCTGCCCATAAGGTGACCGGAGTGGCAAGAGCGAACTCGATCCAGTTTTGAACCGAACCATGGAAGATTTGTAATGAGTGACCCGCCATGGCTAGAAGGGCCACCATTACGGTTAAAGGCAGCGACCACCAAAAGCGGCGGGTGAAATCCAGGAGCTCGGGTTTGTCATCGTCATCAAGCGCGGGCATGACGGGCTCTAATGTCATGCCACATTTAGGGCAATTGCCGGGCCCTGGCTGTCTTATTTCCGGGTGCATAGGACAGGTAAACTCAGTGGCTACCTGTAGCGTGGGCTCTATAGCGGCGCTGCTGGGTTCAGCGCTGGGATGATTACCAATGTAGCGTTCTGGATCTGCCCGAAATTTCTCTTGGCATTTCTGGCTACAAAATTGATACGTCTGTCCTTGGTAAGACTCGCCAAATTTACTTGGAGGTATAACCGCCATACCGCACACCGGGTCGCGTAGACCACCGTCATTGGGTGAGGCAGCGTGGGCGGGACCGTGATCGTGGTGGCTCGGTGGAGTGGGCATAGCTATTTCTCTTCCTTGTTGGTTCCTGCCTGATCGCCATGGTCATGTCCGCCATGTCCATGTCCAAAAAAATGCATCAATGGACAGATCAACAGGATGAGGTAGGGCAAATACGGATAAACGTGGGTGAAATGTTCCCGCACCCCGTAAAAGGCACCGATCGCAATGAGCATGATCAGTACAACGCCTGTTTTGCGCCTCCAAAATGGTGGGGAGGTGCTTCCAGCCGGATGCTGATGCTTATCCATGATCTAGACCCCGTGTGTGAGCGTGTTGCTCTGATCTCTGCCTCAGAGCATAGCGAACTCTTGCGTCGACGCGGTTTTAGCGGTCGGTTCAGGCTTACTTCAAGTCAAATTGACCGACCATCCCCGACTGGTAATGACCTGGCACGTTGCAGGCAAATTGAAGTCCAGTTGTGTTGTTGAAGGTCCAGATCAACTCCTTGGTTGCCCCTGGCTCGATCAGCACGCTATTCGGGTCGTTGTGTTCCATTCCAACCATCTTCATGCCTCCCATGCTATGGCCCATGTTGCCCCACATTTTTCCAGTTCCGGTGGGTGTAAGCGTTCCATTCTGGAACATGCTCGCCATTTCTTTTTGGTGCGCCGCGTGAGCAGCGGCTTGGCCGATATTGAACTCGTGCAGCAACGCCCCTTTGTTGTGAAGTACAAAGCGAACCGTTTCACCGGGCTTTACGTCGATGCTTTTAGTTTTGAAGAAAATATCACCCATCTCTACATCAACCGTGCGAGTGACCTCTGAGGCGACTCCAGGCTGACCGATATCCTCTTTCCCATGACCTACGCTGGCCATCGCCGTAGCGCCGAGGAGTAGGGTGATTGCCGCAATAACTGGAGTAATGAGCTTAGTTTTCATGGTGACCTCGAGAGCCAGTGGAAAATACTAGCTATGCTAAAGGGATAGAGCTGAGCGTTAACTGACTTGAACACTACATTTCTGTCAGTTTTCCTGAGAAAACACGGCGCCCAGATGACGCCGTGTCTAGTGGGCGGTTCAGAGAGCCCCGTAGGAGTTATTCGGTTACTGATGGTTCTCAGAAAGCATCAGTTTGTGCTCGCGCTGCATTTGGTTCAAAACGTCATCAACCATGGCGTCGTGTTTTTCCATCCAGGCGAGATGTTCCTGAGGTGACATTGATGCTTTTGGATGATCTAGATGAAGCTGGCCCATGATCTCGCCCAGTATTTTCATATGCTCGGCCATGTGAACATGGCGCTGCCCTTCAGGAGCTTTTTCAGCTTGTACCAAGGTCGCTTCGGCTTTATCGCGCAGGCTTTCCATGCGCTCCATAATCCGATCTGCACCACCTTCAGCCAACGCAGATGCTGAGATGAGTATCGAACTAGCAAAGAATAGGACTTTTAAACGGTTCATGAGGAAGCTCCTTTTTGATTTGTTTTCCGGCTCCTCTAGCTTTCATGGTTAAGAGTCGGTCGAGCACCAGAAAGTACTCATGCTCGAACCCTAGACAGCACTCGCTGACATCTACCTGAAGCCAATATTACTTTTCTGTCAGTTGCTGGTTGGCAGAGGCATTTCATTGCAGACTCAGCCTCACAATTATTCGAGAGCCATCCCCATGAGACTTCTGGTTGCGGAAGACGAACCCAAAATAGGTATTTATTTGCAGCAAGGACTCACCGAGGCGGGGTTCAATGTTGATCGTTTTACCAATGGCAAAGACGCGCTTCAGCACGCCTTGAGCGAGGCGTATGACCTGCTGATTCTCGATGTGATGATGCCTGGGCTGGATGGCTGGGAAGTACTTCAGAAAGTGAGAGCATCCGGAAAAAATGTCCCTGTGCTTTTCCTCACGGCGCGAGACCGAGTTGAGGATCGGGTAAAAGGACTTGAGCTGGGGGCTGACGATTACCTGATCAAACCCTTCGCATTTTCTGAATTGCTGGCTCGCGTCAGAACGCTGCTGCGTAGAGGTACCACTGCCCCCTCCCAAACCCATATGAAATTGGCTGATTTGGAGGTGGACCTCCTCAAACGCAGGGTTATCCGCGCAGGCAAACGTATAGATCTAACGGCCAAAGAGTTTGCGTTGCTCGAATTGCTGCTCCGTCGTCGAGGTGAGGTTCTGCCCAAGTCGCTTATTGCTTCCCAGGTCTGGGACATGAACTTTGACAGCGATACTAACGTCATCGAGGTTGCTGTCAGGAGGCTCAGAGCAAAGATTGATGATGATTTTGAGGTCAAGCTTATCCACACCTCTCGAGGCATGGGGTACATGCTGGATGCGCCGGATTCGGGGACGGGGTCGGAATGAAGCGAATGTCCCTGACTACGCGCATGAGCCTGATGTTCATGCTAGCTGTAACGGCTGTGCTCACCGTCGCTGGACTCAGTTTTAACAACCTCAGCCGGCATCATTTCAAGATGCTGGATCAGCAGGCGCTGAACGAAAAGCTTCACTCGACGCAAAGAATTTTGACTGGGTTGAACAGCATTGATCAATTCAGTGATGTTAAGCCTGAGCTGGAGGCACTGCTTGGTGCTCATCGTGATTTGACAGCTCTTATCATCGATGGTGACGGTAAGCTCCTGTTTGCTGACCCAGGTCCGATCGTAGTTCCTGAAGACTTCCGAACGGTCACAAACAGCAATGTCTGGGAGTGGCGAGACCAGGAGCAGATATTTCGAGGCGTGACGGCGCAAGCCATAGTGACGGGGCAGGACAAGCCATTGACAGTGATGTTGATCTTTGATGTTACTCAACATATGGCCTTCTTCGAGACGCTTGAACGATGGTTTTGGATAGGACTGGTGATAAGCGCGCTGGTCAGTGCTGCACTGGGCTGGATGGTAGCGCGTAGTGGACTACGACCTATTCGCCTAGTCACTCAGGTAGCAGCTTCGATGTCAGCTAAATCGCTCAAAGAGCGTATTCCATTAGGTCCCGTTCCCCAAGAGCTCCAGCAGATGGTGCTCTCGTTCAACGCAATGTTATCTAGACTGGACGATGCGTTTGTTCGTTTATCGAACTTCTCTGCGGACATTGCTCACGAATTACGGACACCCGTTAGCAATTTGATGACTCACACTGAAGTGATTTTATCTAGAAAAAGAAATATTGAGGACTACGAGGACAATCTGTACTCAAATCTTGATGACTTGAAACGTATGGGACGTATGATTGATGACATGCTTTTTCTAGCGAAATCAGATAACGGTCTAATTACACATGAAAACAAACCGATTGACCTGGTAGCAGTAGTAGAGAAATTACTCGAGTACTACCGTTTGCTGGCTGATGAGCGAGGGATCGACCTGAAGGTCACAGGCAGGGGTAGCGTCCGAGGTGACGTACTCATGCTCGACAGGGCCATCTCTAATCTGCTCTCAAATGCGCTCCGGTACACCCCCGAAGGAAAGTGTATTACTGTCGATATTCGGCAGAAAGGAACTTCAATATCAGTCTCTGTGGAGAACCCGGGAGAGCCCATTGCGTCCGAGCATCTTGAAAAGCTGTTTGATCGATTTTATCGCGTGGACCCAGCTCGCAGAGAAGGAAGTCCAAGTAATGCAGGGCTAGGTTTATCGATTACTCGATCTATCATTGAAGCGCATGACGGAAAAATATGGTGTACGTCGTTAAACGGAATAACAGCCTTTCATATTGAACTCCCATGTGCTGATGCAAGAAAGGTCTAAGACACCTTGTTCATATGTATGCAGGCAACATGTGGTTAGCTCAATAGGATCGTTTTTGGATGAGAGAAAACTCTTGGAGCGTTCCAAAGAAAGTCGCGTATTTGGCGCCGTATCCGGGCAGATCAGTGCCAAAAACCCGCCCCAAGCTGACTGAAATGTAATCGAACAGTTTGCGTTCATGTGGCATCGTGTACTCGCACTGTGACGTTGGAAATCTTGTGATTCCTCCCTGTCCAGCCGGCCCTAGAACACGGAATTTGCTAGGTATTCGTCAGTGGTTTTAACGAGCGTCAAAAAGTAAAAAACTAGATATTCCCTAAAAACCTAGAACCAACAGCTTTTGCTGTCAGGAGTCTTGCATGTCATTCCTTAAAACTACCACCGTAGCTGTTGCGCTGACTGCGGGTTTGCTTCTGAGTGCAGTTGCTCAGGCGCATCCAAAGCTGGTTTCTTCTACTCCCGCTGAAGGATCGGATGCGGCGGCTCCGTCTAAAATCGAACTGCACTTTTCTGAGAATCTAACGACTCAGTTCTCTGGTGCAAAGCTGATTATGACCGATATGCCTGGTATGCCGAATTCACCTATGGGCGTAAAAGCTAACGTGGCAGGTGGCGGTGATCCGAAGACGATGGTTATTACACCCGCATCGCCATTGACCACGGGTACTTACAAAGTCGAATGGCGTGCCGTTTCCTCGGACACTCACCCGATTACCGGCAACTTTTCTTTCAAAGTGAAATGATTCATGAGCGACTCATTAAATATCGTTGTTCGCTTTGCTCTTTATTTCGACCTGATGCTGTTATTTGGACTGGCAATTTTTGGTCTTTATAGCCTCAGGGGAAAAGAAAGAATATCGGGAACAGTTTTGAATTTTGAGTCGCTTCTTTACAGTACTTCTGCTGTAGGTGTAGCTCTGTCCCTTGCCGCCATGTTGTTACTTGCGAAAGCAATGAGTGGCGTGTCGGGTTTCATGGAGCTACATCACCATATCTTTCAAATGGTTCTCATGGGGACTGACGTCGGTTTGACCTGGATGGTCCGAATAGGGGCGTTGGTGACGGCCATTATTGGCGTTTCCCTGAACAAGCGCTTTCCAACACTGAGTCTTTGGATTGTCACTGTCTGTGGCGCGATTGCGCTAGCGACGCTGGCATGGACAGGGCACGGAGCAATGGACGAGGGGAGCCGTCGCTACTGGCACTTTATTAGCGATATCTTCCATCTTTTGGCCGCAGGCGGTTGGTTGGGTGCGCTAGCGGCATTTGCCCTGCTGCTGCGTTTGAAATCACTGAAAGGTGAGCGAGAAGCACGAATTCTTGCTCGGGTACTGACAGGGTTTGAATCGGCCGGCGCGGTGATTGTAGTGATCATCAGCATTACGGGAGTGGCGAACTACCTATTTATCGTTGGGCCAAATCTCGATGAGGTGATGCTCAGCACTTATGGCGAGTTGCTATTTTTGAAGGTCCTGCTCTTTGCCGGGATGATCGTATTAGCGACGCTCAACCGTTTTCACCTAAGCCCGCTCTTGGAACGTTCTGTTCGAAATGGAGACTATGCTGTCGCGGTCAATGCCTTGCGCCGTAGCATGAAGCTCGAATTTTCAATGGCAGTCATCATTATTTGTCTAGTCGCATGGTTAGGTACTTTAAGCCCGGTCATGGAAATGAGCGCGGCATAGCGGTTGGTGATGGCCGACTAAGGAGTCTCAAGGGTGAATTGTAAGGGCCATTTGCACCGTCTACACTCCAGCTCATGAAACGCTACCTGCGGTTTTGCCTAATTTTCCTGATTAGCTTGGCGCTTCCCCTCAGCGGGATGGCGGGTGTTCAGACATCGATTGAACCATGCCCGATGAAAACCATGGGCATGGCGATGATGGATGGTATGGGGCAAGACTGCTGCCACGACATGAAAAGTCCCACCGAGCATGGCAAACCTTGTAAGCCCGGTCAGGAATGCAAAACTGGCGGCATGTTGCAAGTATCGATCATCAAGCCTCCTATCACCCTGTCCAGTCCTCTCATTCTATCATTCTCCAGCCATTTCCCGCTCGTACAAACCTCTTCAGGGGTATGGCGACCCCCACGTACTTGATTCCTGTACCACACTGAGCCTCATTCCGCGTTAGCGGGATGGCATATCTGCGCGCATGTCTTATGAAGCGCGCGGTGGATCATCACAGGAATCGTGAACATGAACTCCAAGTGCTGTTGCACAGGTTGGTCCTTCCTGGCCGGCCTGGCGGCAAGCGTACTTGCATTGCCGAGCTTCGCTAGCGCATTGACATTCGATGAAGCGCTGCGTCTGGCCGAAAACAATGCACCATCGTTGACCGCACAAGACGCCAAAATTCAAGCAGCCACTAGCGCGGCCATTCCCGCCGGCGAACTACCCGATCCCAAGCTACTGCTGGGCGTGCAGAACTACCCCATTGGTGGACCCGACAGATGGAGCATCGACCAGGACTTCATGACCATGCAAGTGGTCGGGATTAGGCAGGAGATGCCCAACAGCGACAAGCGCAAAGCACGTATCGAGGTCGCGGATGCGGCTGTTGATCGAGCGTCAGCCGAGCGTCGAGTGGCGCGTCTGAACGTCCGACAGTCCACGGCATTAGCCTGGATCAGAAGCTACTCGGTTGAGCGTAAAGATGCGTTGTTCCAGGACTTCTACAAAGAAAACCGTCTTCTGACCGATACCGTCAGAGCTCAGATTGCGGGTGGCCGAGCCCAACCCGCCGATGCGGTGACACCTAAACAGGAAGCTGCTCAACTGGCTGAGCAGCAGGATGATTTAGTTCGTCAACGTGCACAGGCCCGGGCCGCCCTCAAGCGCTGGATTGGCCCTGCCGCCGATGACAAACCGGTAGGCGGTTTGCCTGATTGGCCTATTGAGACCTCAGGTTACTCCCATAAGCTGCAACATCACCCCGAATTAGCGGCTTTTGTGCCGATGACCCGTGAAGCACAAGCCAAGATCCGTGAAGCTGAGGCGGAAAAGCAGTCTGACTGGAGCTGGGAATTCGATTATCAGCACCGAGGCCAACAATTCGGTGACATGGTCAGCGTGCAGTTTTCATGGGATCTCCCGCTGTTCCCTAACTCTCGGCAAAACCCCAAGATTGCGGCCAAGCACGCCGAACTAAACCAGCTTGAGGCTGAGCGCGAAGCCCTGTCACGCGAGCATACCCAGCAACTGGAGGATGAGTTGGCTGACTACGAGCGCCTCAATCGTGCAGTCAGCCGTAATCAGGAAAGCTTGTTGCCGTTGGCTAAAGAAAAGGTCGAACTCACGATGGCCAGCTACCGCTCCGGCAAGGGTGATTTGAACTCGGTTGTTGCCGCCCGACGCGAACTCATCGAAGCCCGTCTCAAGCAGGTTGACGTTGAAGAGCAACGTGCCCTGACCAGCGCTCGCCTGTATTTCTCTTACGGGGAGTCCGCTCAATGATTTTTAAATTATGGAAAGGGACTTTAATCATCGGCATCTCGATTGCCTTGGGTGTTGCCGGGGGTTACTGGTTAGCCCAACCGCGAATGAGCGGAGTAGCTGGTGTCGTACCGGATCATGAACCCAAAGCCTCTGCCGATCGAAAAGTTCTGTATTGGTATGATCCCATGTACCCACAACAGAAATTCGATAAACCGGGTAAGTCACCCTTCATGGACATGCAGATGATCCCTCAATACGCAGATACCAAGGGGGACAGCGCTGCCATTCGAATTGATCCAAGCCTGACTCAGAACCTTGGTGTGCGACTGGCTAGTGTCAGTCGAGGCGTATTTGCCTCGACACTGAACGTGGTAGGTGTGCTGGCCTTCAACGAACGGGACGTTGCAGTCATTCAGGCCCGTACAGCGGGTTTTGTCGAGCGTGTGTATGCCCACGCACCTGGTGATGTGCTGAAAGCGAATGCCGCCTTGGCAGATATCTTGGTGCCGGAGTGGGCAGCTGCTCAGGAGGAATTTCTCGCCCTCAAGCGTAGTGGCGATGCTGGCTTGCTGACAGCGGCCCGGCAGCGACTGCGGCTAACCGGAATGCCACTTACGTTAATTGCTCAAGTTGAGCGCACTGGCAAAGTTCAATCGAACCTGACGCTGACCAGCCCTATTGGTGGTGTGCTTCAAGAGCTGAGTGTGCGTGAAGGTATGACGGTGGCCGCAGGCGAGACGTTGGCTCGTGTTAATGGTTTGAGCAGTGTCTGGCTGGCCGTGGCTGTACCAGAGGCGGAAGCTGGGTCAATCGTAGTAGGGCAAGCAGCTGAAGCGCGTTTATCCGCATTCCCTGGAGTTGTGCTCAAGGGCGTCGTCAGTGCGATTCTTCCGGAAACCAGTTCGGACAGTCGCACACTTCGCGTTCGAGTTGAGTTACCCAATCCAGATGGCCGACTCAGACCAGGTTTGACCGCACAGGTAAGCCTCAATCGTTCAACGGAGCAAAGTGTTCTGTGGGTGCCGAGCGAGGCCGTCATTCGTACCGGTCGACGTGCGTTGGTCATGCTCTCTGAAGACGCTGGTCGATATCGCCCGGTGGAGGTGCAGCTAGGCCAGGATAACGATGGCAAGACGGCGATATTGAAAGGCTTGGAAGAGGGGCAGAAAGTGGTGACCTCTGGCCAGTTCCTGCTCGACTCGGAGGCCAGTCTCAAGGGCGTTGTCGCAAGCTCATTGGACGTTTCGCCATCTACTATGCCCGTTGGCGCTTTGCATGAGGCCGATGGTCAGATCGTTGAGATCAACGACAAAGAAGTCACGCTCGCCCACGGTCCCTTCAAGACATTGGGTATGCCAGGCATGACGATGACTTTCCCTCTCGCCACTCCTGCTCTGATGAAGGGCCTAAAAACGGGCGACAAGGTTCGGATCGCTGTTAGCCAGACGGACGATGGTCTGCGTGTTGAACGTCTGGAACGCTCTGGGGGCCAGCCATGATTGCGGCCCTTATTCGCTGGTCGGTGGCCAACCGCTTTCTTGTGTTGCTGGCGACGCTGTTCGTCACGGCATGGGGGATCTGGGCGGTTCAAAGTACGCCCATCGATGCATTGCCAGACCTGTCGGATGTTCAGGTAATTATCCGTACACCTTACCCAGGCCAAGCCCCACAGATCGTCGAAAACCAGGTGACCTATCCACTGGCAACCACCATGCTCTCGGTACCTGGGGCCAAGACTGTGCGCGGTTACTCCTTCTTTGGCGACAGCTTCGTTTATGTGCTGTTCGAAGACGGAACTGACTTGTACTGGGCCCGCTCGCGGGTGTTGGAATACCTGAGCCAGATACAAAGCCGCCTACCAGCCAGTGCTAAGCCAGCCTTAGGACCTGATGCCACTGGCGTTGGCTGGATTTTCCAGTACGCGTTGGTTGATCGCAGCGGTGGGCACGATCTGGCGCAACTGCGAGCCCTACAGGACTGGTTTCTCAAATTCGAGCTCAAGACGCTGCCGAACGTTGCGGAAGTTGCCACCGTAGGTGGCATGGTCAAACAGTATCAGGTCCAGCTCGATCCGCTAAAGTTGGCGAACTTGGGTATCACGCAGTCTGAGGTGACCGAGGCGATCGGCAAAGCCAATCAGGAAACCGGTGGAGCCGTGCTGGAAATGGCGGAGACAGAGTTCATCGTACGAGCTTCCGGCTACCTAAAGACGCTCAATGACTTTCGCGCCATCCCGCTCAAACTGGGCGCGGGCAGTGTGCCGGTCACGTTGGGCGATGTTGCCACGATTCAGTTAGGGCCTGAGATGCGTCGAGGCATTACCGAACTCGACGGTGAAGGTGAGACCGTCGGCGGCGTGGTGATTCTGCGCAGCGGGAAGAATGCTCGTGAAACCATTGCGGCGGTCAAAACCAAACTCGACGAGCTGAAAAGCAGTCTGCCGGCGGGGGTTGAAATCGTCACCACCTACGACCGCAGCAAGTTGATTGATCGTGCCGTGGAAAACCTCAGCCACAAGCTGATCGAAGAGTTCATCGTCGTCGCGTTGGTCTGCGGAATCTTTCTCTGGCACCTGCGTTCATCTCTGGTGGCAATCATTTCCCTGCCGGTTGGGGTGCTGATCGCCTTCATCGTGATGCGCTATCAGGGTATCAACGCCAACATCATGTCCCTTGGCGGGATTGCCATCGCCATCGGCGCTATGGTCGACGCTGCCGTGGTGATGATTGAAAATGCCCACAAGAAGGTCGAGGCTTGGCACGTGGCCAATCCTGGGGAGGAACTGAAAGGTGAACGTCATTGGCACGTGATGACTGAAGCGGCTGCCGAGGTAGGACCTGCATTGTTCTTCTGTCTGCTGATCATCACCCTGTCGTTCATTCCGGTGTTCACGCTGGAGGCTCAGGAAGGACGTCTATTCGGTCCATTGGCGTTCACCAAAACCTACGCTATGGCCGCAGCGGCTGGACTGTCGGTAACTCTCGTACCGGTGTTGATGGGGTATTGGATTCGTGGACGAATTCCCAATGAGCAGCAGAATCCGCTAAATCGCTGGTTGATCCGGATCTACGAACCCGCTCTGGACGCCGTATTACATCGACCTAAAATAACGCTGCTGGTTGCGTTGCTAGTCTTTGTCAGCGCGTTGTGGCCGATCTCTCGTCTGGGTGGTGAGTTTCTTCCCCCGCTGGACGAAGGGGACCTGCTCTATATGCCATCAGCTCTGCCTGGATTATCGGCGCAGAAGGCCGCGCAACTGCTTCAACAGACTGACCGTCTGATAAAGACAGTTCCAGAGGTCGAACACGTTTTCGGCAAAGCCGGCCGCGCTGAAACCGCGACTGACCCAGCACCTTTGGAAATGTTCGAAACCACCATCCAATTCAAACCACACGAACAGTGGCGCCCAGGCATGACCCAGGAAAAGCTCGTTGAGGAGCTAGACCAAGCGGTGCGTGTCCCAGGATTGACCAACATCTGGATACCGCCGATTCGTAACCGCATCGACATGCTGGCCACTGGCATAAAAAGCCCTATTGGTGTGAAGGTTGCCGGTACCAACCTGACGGAGATCGATGCCGTCACCCAAGCCATCGAACGTGTTGCCAAGGATGTCTCAGGTGTGAGTTCAGCGTTGGCCGAACGACTGACCGGTGGCCGCTATATTGATGTGGATATCGATCGTAAAGCTGCGGCCCGCTATGGGTTAAATATTGCCGATGTGCAATCGATCGTGGCCGGCGCAATCGGCGGTGAAAACGTCGGGGAGACGATTGAAGGGTTGGCTCGTTTCCCAATTAACGTACGTTACCCTCGTGAGTGGCGGGATTCACTCGGCGCTCTGGAGCAGTTACCTATCTATACCCCTCTAGGCAGCCAGATCACTCTTGGCACCGTTGCGAAGATCAAGGTCAGCGATGGTCCGCCGATGCTTAAGAGTGAGAACGCCCGACCTTCAGGCTGGGTGTATATCGACGTGCGGGGACGGGATATTGCTTCGGTAGTCGCCGATCTACGACGGGTCGTCAGCGAGCAGGTTAAGTTGCAGCCTGGTATGAGCCTGAGCTACGCAGGACAGTTCGAATTTCTCGAAAGGGCCAACGCACGACTCAAGCTGGTGGTGCCTGCCACGCTGTTGATCATCTTCGTGCTGCTTTATTTAACCTTTGCTCGCTTCGATGAGGCCTTGCTGATCATGGCCACTCTGCCATTCGCACTGACTGGTGGGGTATGGTTTCTCTATCTATTGGGATTCAACCTGTCGGTCGCCACTGGTGTCGGCTTTATCGCTTTGGCCGGTGTTTCTGCCGAATTTGGCGTAATTATGCTGCTTTATCTGAAGAACGCCTGGGCTGAGCGTGAAGACCTCGGCGATAGGACCGAGCACGGGCTGATGGCCGCGATTCGTGAAGGCGCTGTCCAGCGCGTTCGGCCCAAAGCCATGACTGTGGCTGTCATCATTGCTGGCTTGTTACCCATTTTGCTGGGCAGCGGGACCGGCAGCGAGGTGATGAGCCGAATTGCGGCACCCATGGTTGGAGGCATGATTACCGCGCCCTTGCTGTCGCTGTTTGTCATTCCGGCAGCCTATCGACTGATGCGTCGCCGGCACCTCTCAGTTGAGCCCATCAATCCTCAAGAAAAAGTCGTATGAAACTGACCCTGATTGCAGTTGCAAACACCGTATTTGCGCTGTCTCTTTCGGCCCACGCGTAGGACATGCCGGGCATGAAAATGTATGAATGGAATGCAAGCTCATTTAATGACAATGGCTAAGTGATTTAACGTTCGACTTTTGCAGAGCGTCGCAGCTCTTTTTTTGAGCCAGCCAATCACGAGCTGATAATAACAATACCCCGTCAGCTGGTCCCTCAAGCTTTACGGAGCTGCCAGTCGTGTTGTCTTTAATTATCACAGTAGGAGTTGCCGTAATGCCCGCTTTGAGGGCCTCCTCGACCTGTTGGCCAACATGCCGGGCGATCACTTTGTCGGTAGCTGCACAGGACAATAAGTCCTGGTAAGTAACATCAACGACGTTCAGATGCCCATTGAAACCCTCACCGTTGCTACGGGTCCGGTCAAAAATCTGGTCAATGGCTTGCCAGAAGGCAGGTGCGCCACCAAGCGCCCCCGCACATTCAGCGAGCTTGGCTTCGTGTAATGCGGTCGGACCGTGCACATCCAGTGGCAGATGATGCCACTGCAGGTTTACATCCTTCTGCTGCTGTATCCAGGTTTTCAACGCAGGTGTGTACGTCTTGCAGTAGGGGCACTCCAGATCCGCGAACTCAGTCACAGTCCAGCGTGCTTTGGAAGGACCAAACAACCACGGGCCTGTGTTGTGCGGGGATGGTATCTCACTTCGAGTGAGGGCTAAGCAGGCCATCGATGTGCCTGCCAAAACGCACCCCAGCATCAACCAATATTTGCGAAGGCCTATCATGCCCGAGCCTCTGCTGGCTTCGATGAAAGCAGCGCTTGTTTACGAAGGGCCTCAAGAAGAGCGTTCTCAGCATTCTCGGGTTGTGGGTGCTGTAGCAGCCAATTGGCTAACACCGCGTGAAGTTGGGACTCGATGTCACGACGATCCACCGCACGAACCAAAACCTGTTGCAGTTGCTCTATCAAAACGGGGGCACACACCTCAAGGGTTTGAAGGGCGTCTTCACCCGGTTGTTCAAGCAGCTGGGTCAGACTTTCTATAAGGTTCTGGGTCAGGGAATTCAATGCTCTCATGCTTGGCGCTCCAAGGCCGTGACTTGCTCGGGGAAAGTAATGATGTGAGGTTCGATACCGCGATAGCGGTCAAGCGTTGCAGCAACTTCAATGGCCGCATCCAGCTCGCTGCAGCCTTTGGCTTGCATGATGTCGAAGCGTTGCTTTTTCTCTTCCGGCTCGGTCATGGCCAGGGCCAGATACAAACTCGGTGGTACCGCCCGGAATAACATTTCCATGCTTTTGGACAACACGACGCCCTCGGTGAATTTGCCGCTTTCTTTACGCGCTGACAGCATCATCGACTTCTGTGCAGGAGTCAGTTCACGAAACCGCGCGATCTTCTCCACCTCATCAGGCGGCATGTTTAAGCACATCCACCACTCGATCATGTTGAGCAGGGCTGAGGCCTCTGGCGGCACGTCGTCAACGTTCTGGGTGGCCATCCAGAACCAGGCGCCGAGCTTTCGCCACATTTTGGTAATCTTGACGGAGTAGGGGGATAGGAGTGGGACCTTCAACTGGATGTGGCCTTCGTCGGTGAAGCAGATCAGCGGACGGCCTTTAAACTGGTCACGCTCGGCAATGTTGTTGACCGTGTTGAGCAGGGAAATATAAGCGATGGCCATCTGTGCGCTATAGCCTTCTCGCGCATAGGTGGCAAGGTCGACAATGGTAATGTCCGCTTCTGGCCATGGGGTGCCAGGACGGTTGAACATGTCGCCTTCGGTGCCCATACAGAACATGGACAAGGCTTCCGCCATCTCCAAGAATCGTGAGCTTCGGGCGTCTGGAATACCGGGCTCGAGTCCCATTTCTCGCAGCGCTTCACGGATATCTTCCGGCAGAACGATACGTTGCTCCGTCACGCATTTTTTCGCTGCATTCAGTATGCATTGGCGGATGGCGCTACGGTCGGCACGAGTAAGACGGGCATCCTCTTTTTCTTCACCACCGGTGATCATCAGCCTGGCCGCAATTTCCATCTCGCCCAGGATGTCGCGTTGTTCATCCTCGGTCTGGCTAGTCAGATGTTCGTCCGACGCCTCAAGATCATCAGCTTGGATAATCTTCACGTTTTGGCTGGGTTCGATGAGCTTCACGGCATCAGCGAATGGCGCGAGGCTGACACCCGATCCAGGTGCAAGTCGAACCCGGTTTACCGTCAAACCCAACTTTTTGGCGAAATCACCGAGTAAGCCGAAGCTGTTGCCAGCCTCCACAATGAATAGACGTGGCCGATAGATGGCGATGATTTGGCTAAGGATGTTTGTCGCGCTGGCCGATTTACCTGAACCCGTAGGCCCGAAAATGAACAAATGCGCGTTCATCTGCCGGTCCAGCTTGTTCAGCGGGTCGAAGGTTATCGGCGCTCCCCCACGGTTAAACAGGGTAATACCCGGGTGCCCGGTTCCGGTCGACCTACCCCAGACGGGGGCCAGGTTCGCAATGTGTTGGGCGAACATCAGTTGTGCGTACCACTCCAGTGCTTTGCGCGCATTGGGGTCGAAGTTGCCGGGTAGCCATCTAAGGTAGGAGTTCAGCGGTGCCACTTCATCCCGAGGTTCCACCGGCTCCATGCCCGCACCCAGCAATGCGCTGCTGAGTTGCAAACTGCGTTCGTGCAGCTGGGCATCATCTTTACCCCGCAGGTAAAACGCTACGCTACCTCTGTACAGCTTGTGCTTGCGCCCGAGCAACTGACGGGCGGTGGCGACGTCTTCGCGTGTCAGGATCGAGGCCTGAGTGTCTCCAACTGCCTTGCGTGAAAGCTGTTCCAGATGCCCTTCGAGAATGTCCTGCGGGGTGATCACGAGAGTGATACAGAGAATGGTGTCCTCTGGCATTTTGTCGAACAGTGCGTTGAGCGCATCACCGCCCTTTCGGGTTTCACCGGTTAAGTGCCCGGTCTTGGGAGCATCCCTCAAGCGGTCAAGCATCACCACCTGATGGGGAAGGCCGTCGAAATACCACAGACCTTTCTCTATATCTGACAGTGGTTCGCGATAAAACAGGTTTTGCGAGAAGTCAGTGCCGCTGGCGAGCGGCAGCTCGCCCTCTGCAGCACCAGGTGCTTGCTTGCACACCAATTCGTAGAAGCGGCGAATATCTGCATCGGCAGGGCCAAGATGATCGGGACGTGGATTGAACCAATGAATCAGCCAATGGCGAATGGCGTGGCCATCCATGCGATGGGTTTTAATGCCGGCGTTCGCCAAGCCGCCCACCAAGCGATCGCAGATGATTTTCAGGTAAGGACCTGGTGCCTGGCCTCGCACATCCGCTTGCGCGCCTTGGGTACGGCGGTAGACAACAACACGGACGCGGCGCTGTTGGCCCCTCCAGGGCAGTTGGCTGACCTTGGTGTCTTCAAACAGCCCGCCTGGTTTGGAGATGGATTCCAGGTGTTGCTTCATCAGCTTCAAATAAAGCTCGGTGAATGCACTGCCTTGTGCGCGTGGTTGAACGTAGTCATGCAGTTGCTGAAGGTAATCGTCCCAGCTGGTTTCGTCCTGGGCATAGAGCTGAACCACCCAGGGTGAGGTTTCAAGCTCGTCGAAGGAGTCCTGGAGGGCGTTTTCCAGGGCGTCGCGGGCCTTGCGTAACCATTCGGGATCCCGACCTTCAGTACCAATCGGTGTCAGCTCAAAAAAGGCAGCACGAGACACGCCGTCTTCCAATAGCATGGCTTTTTCTGCAGGCAGGTAATCTACCCACGGCAGTAGGTCTACGAAGGAGGGGTTGACGTGGTATAGACGGTCAGCATCAGCGGTTGTGGCTGGCTTTTTCTTTGGGTTACGCCAATCGCTCGGCGAGGGAATACCCATGGCAGCAAGGCGTTCGTAGTAACGCTCTGTAGCAGCCTCAAACGTCTCGGTTGCTGGTCCCTGCACATCGTCAGATAACGGCGAACCTGGTGTTACGCCAGGTTCCACACGCTCTGTCGCCCGTCGCGTTTTGAATCGTTCAAAAAAACCCATCAATATGCCTCCGTGCGTTCGCCAGGCATGGCGTATTGCACCCGCTGATACAGCGGAAACACCGTGGTGTAGCCTGGGATCGGTGCCGGGTCTGAACCCGCTAAATGAGGAAAGACGTACATCACCAGGTCGGGATTGGGTAGGCGTTTAAATTGGCTGTAGATCTCGTTTTGTGCGGTACGTGTGAACATGGTGTTGTCTGTTTCCCTCGTCTCCAGAGGCCGACGAAGATCTTGGCGTGCATCGAGCAATTGGCGGCTGCTCGAGCTGCTTGAGCCGCTGGAGCCTTGATCCCAAACGTCCATCATTGTGCGGTCCCCATGGGGGAGCAATTCGTCTTTGTTGGTGGAACAGGCCGAGGCGAGTAGGGCGATGGCCAGGTATGCACCTAGTTTTAAGCCATGATTAGTCAAGCGCAGTCGAAACATGACGGGCTCCTGAGCGATAGTTGACCTTGCGGCCATTGAGTTCGTAATCGATGGTCAGTTGCTGGTCCAGGTGCACAGCTATCTTTGCCCCGGGTTGTACATACACCGCTGCGAAGGCTTGCCCGTAGAGTTTGTTGACCCAGCTGGAGACGTCATTGACGCCCTGGCCAATAATTTTGCCCATGGCTTCACTGCCCGAGCCGCCGACAGAACCGATGGTCCCGGACTGAGGGTTTATAAAAGAGCCGCTGTTTCCATCTGACTTGATGAGGGAGGCAGCACCTGCGCCGGCGGCGGTAATCAGTACCTGCGAGCCAATGTATTGCGAGGCGTTGCTTTTGCGGTCGCCACTGATACAAGGAATGCCATAGGCATCGCTTATCCAGCCCAGGCCACCCTGAATGGTGGTTTGGTTGCCATTGTTCTGATTGTTACTATTTTGACTGCTATTCGTTTCTTCCTGAGGTTGTGGCAGCGTGCGCACAGTGCCGTCATTGAAGACGAACGTCAGGCTTTTGATCTGACCGCGTACGCAAGACAGGGTCCAATCGCCGGAAGCCGTTCCGCTGGCCACCGCGCCGGCGACGTCGGGCAAGTCGATGCCGTTGGCCGTGAGATTGTCCGGCCCGATCAATACCTTGAACGGGTAGGGGTCGTTGACAGTGCCGTCAATGGGCACCCGGCCGATCAGCGCGGACATGGCCACCGAACCCATCAATGTCGAGTTCTGCGGCAAGGTGTAGACCTTGCGCACCTGTTTGCGGGCCTCCTGTGGCGAGATTTCATTCGCAACACTTTGAGCGCCCGTGCGCAGTGCATTTTGTCCTCGGTCCACGGACTCGCCAAAAGAGGTCGGGAAGTTGAAGCCGCTTGCCGTTTGATTTGTCCCTGCAGCGATGGGCTTGCCGTTGACATCGACCGGCGTTGCGTCCTGCGGCTCTATCCAAACAACGTCCGCGCCAGGTCCGCCTTTGAAGCCTTGACCGTCACCTGGCTGAACGCCGAAGCCGATCGGCAAATCAGATCCAGACTCATTGCCACTGCCCGATTTGCTGCTCAGGGTATTGTACTGCTGCTGCAGTGTGTCCAAGAGGGTTTGGCTCTGTTGTTGCGCCTCCTGCTTCATCGTTTGCTGAACGTTCTGCAGTTTGTTATCGACGTTGAGGTCGATGTTCTGCAGGCGTTTTTGCAGCTCGATGTTCTGTTGCTTTAGTTCGTCATTGTTCTTCAAAGCATTGGAGACTTGGTCCTTGAGTTGTCTGCTTTCCACGACAATGGTGCGCAATGTGTCGCTGGGTGTATCTCCGTCAACCCCAAGCTTTTTAGCCTCCTTCGTACTAAGTACAACCGTTTCCGGCGCATGAACCTGTTGGTCGGCACTTTCGCGATTGAATAATTTGACCACTACGTATATCGCCAGGATCGCGAACGGTATGACCAGGTATTTAACAAGTGGATTACTCTTCACGACGGCCTCCCTTCGGATCGATCTGGCTGATGGCGGCCGGCAATAACGATTCGGCTAGACCATGACCACGGGTCACCAAGTAGACCGTCGAGGTGTCGCTGGAATCACCTTTGGCGCCAAGGTAGGGATGCTGAAAAGTCGCGGTGACAAAGTCACCCATCAGGTCACGCGGATCCAATGTGAGGTTTTGGGCGCTTGTGTTACGTAGCTTCACCGCCGTGACCCAATACTCGTCTAACCGCCACGACCCCAACGCAGAGGCTTCGACCGGCAATATCGGCATTAGGGTGGTGAGGTCCAAACCGCGCTTCAGATTGATCTGAGCAATCCCCTCCACGGGCTCAACGGTGCGTAGGGGCGCGTAAAGCATCTGTGCGGCATAGCGCGTCATGACCACCGGAAGAGGGGTCTCACGACGCGGTTTCGGCGCGTCCTCATCCTCCTCGGCTTGAGCGCTGGCTTGGGCCGTGGAAGAAGTTGAATGGTTGCTTGTAGGTTTGGCGTTGACTTGGCCGTAACGCGGGGCGGGACTGTCCCCGGCTACAATTTTAGCCGGCTCGGATGCGACCTGATTTGGTTTCCCTACCGTTGCGATGATATCCACGAGCATGATCTCACCGGAGTTCATGTTCTGCAGCTGTAAGCGAGTCGGTTCAATCGGCTCTTTCGCCAACAGGTAGAGGGCACCACCGGTGCTCTGCACGCGCAGTTTGTCGACGAGGTTACGAGGCAGACCCACCCGTACGTTTTGGTCCACAAAGACAATACGCTCCTGACCCACGATCAAGGGCAGTGCTATAGGGATACGATCCCAGCGCAGGATTTCGACGGCGTTGGCCAACCCGCAGAAGTGAAGGGCTACGAGCCCGATGATCAGTAGGCGGCGTGTCATCATTTGCCTCCTGCTCTGGTCGTTTCTGCGGAGACTTCGATGCGTTGTGGATTACTGCTATAACAGTCCCAGGCCAAGCCGAATGGGTTTTTTTCGGGATCGACGTCGAATCGGATAATTCTTAACGGATAGCGAGCAAATGCCCGCTTTACGCGCTCCCCGCCGTAGTGCTCGTCAGCGGTGATGTCCAGGTTGACGGTCCAGTCATTGATGCTGTGCTGTTCAATATGTTGCTCAGACTTATCGTCGATGCCTCTGCCTGGAATTTCAAATACACCCCGCTCACGTTTGCGCAGTTCCCCGCTATTGCGGCGTAGCTCGAAATCTTTCTGCAAGTAGGCTTTGCAGCTGGGAGTCAGGTAGCTTTCCAAGCGGGTAATGTTGTCCTCGTAGTCGGTTTCACCGTCAACGGGCCAACGGTTCATCTGCTGAAAAATGTACAGACCGAAGGCGTATACCGACTCCGGTGGAATATCCCACCACTTACGGGTGCTACCTGAACGTAGATCTGGAGGTACATGAACAGTTAGGTCACGCGGTGCGCTCTGCCAGCCATAAGCCATGTACAGACCCAGGGCAATGAGAAAACCAATGACCATGCGCAGGCTGTTAATGTGGGCCAGTTGGGCGTCTACTTTTTTACGGTAAGTCATTGAACCTCCGTTCGATGACAGGTCCACGCACCTGTACGAGTAATCAGCAGGGCTTTATTCCAGGTAGGAAAGAACCGCGCGATGTTCAATTGCATCTGGCGGTATAGCCATGTATCAGGTCGGCCGCGTTTCCACCGACGCAAGAAACGACTGGCAAGAAACAGCCCTAGGACAGCACAGAGCATGGCGGCGCCGATGATAAGTGCCCAAATCTGGGTCAATATCGCGGCCGGAATACCGATAACCAGCCCTGCGCCGGTGCTCAACGCCAAGGTGGCCCACATTTCGTCAGCGGTAAGGCCGCCCATGATGACTGGCTGATTGTTCAATCGCACAGGGAGGAAAATCAGGGTCCCATCGTCTGAGAGTTCTGTCATGGCCACGGCTCTTTTAAAGAATATTTGAAGCCTTGGTGACCAGAAAAATGGCGACACCGAGGATGGCGACGCCAACGGCGGCTGTCGCCCCCAGATCTCCCCATTTTTTCTTGCCAAGTTGAATTTCGTGGTAGGTGCCGAAGGCATGCCAAGCAACGCCACTGAAAATGACTGCGCAGATGATGAGGCCAAGCAAAGTAAAACCGTCAAAGGCGTAGTTCTGCATGGTTTGCATCAGGTTAGAGCCTTCCCCCCGGGTAGGAGGCTGAGACTGCGGAAGAGCCGCCATGGCCAGTTGGGGGAGAGCAAGCAACCCGATCAGCATGCGGCCCGGTTTTAAGAATGAAGTCATGGTGTATCTCCCATAGGGTCAACTAAGAACAAATGTGGTGAGGATCATGCAAAGCAGTAGGATGCGGACGAGCGAGGTCGAGGCAATCGTTCGATCAAGGTTGCCAGTGGCCCATCCTCGGTAGCAGCTCCAGATAGCCCAGGCGCCCCACATAAAGATGATGGCTACAGCGACGCCGACGAAAAACAGGTAGCTCGTCGAGGCAGGAAATCCTCCTGCCGCTTGAAACGCAGCAGCCTGAGCGCCGCTCATGCTCATGGCTTGCGTCCTTCGGTCGTGTATTGGCCTGACAGCTCAACAGGATCACGAGGCTGGGCTCGGGTTGGGGTTAGATAGCCCTCCAACCCATGACGAATTCGAGCGATATCACCTGCTAGACGCTGGTAATCGAAGAAGTAACGCTTGCCAGGTTCGTAGGCCACTTGAGCGCTACGACGTGCGGTGTCCTCTAAGGCATTCAACTGGCGGATCATCACGTCCAGGTTGGCCTGTTCGGAGGCTGAAGCAGCGGTCGCATGAGAGACAGGCAGGCCGCATCCAAAAAGTGCGATGAGGCCTGGCAAGGCAAGTCGGCAAGTGAGTGCAGTGAGACGCGGGTACTGGATCACGGCTGGGCTCTAGTCATTCCTGATGCCGTCAGCTTGCCGTGATCAAGCTATGGTCGCCGCAAGAAAACCATATTCAGGACTGTAAGGATTTCTTCTGACGGTACTGACACCATCAATCACAGTGGATAGGGCGTTTGAAGAACAGCAGATACCCGATGGGCAAGGCGAATCCGTAAGCCCAGCCTTGGGCGTTTTGATTGCCAACCTTGACTTCTCCTTTGACCACGGGCTGCACGCTGACCAGCTCCCAGCCTTCGCTGCCTAATTGAGCAAGGCGGTTTTGACGTTCAGAATCTTCCAGAAAACCCTGGGTGTCGGGTTCAGTGGTGGGCTCTTCGGACTTGAACATGAAGAGCTTTTTGGTTCTGACAACGTACTGAAAGGGAGAGAACTCAGTGTGGTATTCAAATTTCTGACGGCCCATGGCGACGTCCTCAATGTGCAGAGCTACCAGGGTTTCAATAATAAGCGCGTGCCAGCAATCTGAAATAGTTTGTTGCTAAGCGCGTGATTTCTGAGGTTGGAGTGCAGAGGTCCGAGCATCGACATAGCGCTGCATGATAGAAAGCACCATTGAGTTCAACGCTAGGATCTTCATCCCTCGCGTCACCGCCACGTACAGCAAATTCAACTCGTCATCTTTACGACCTTGATCGATATCGGGTGAAAGCGGATCAGCGCTAAAGTCGTCATACAGGCTGACAAAGTCCCACTCCAGCCCCTTGGCCTTGTGCCCAGTCGTGAGTGTCACGGTGGCGTCGAGCTCGTTATCTACAGAGCGGGAACGTAGGGTTTGGATCCGCTGGGGCAGGTCCGGATAGGCTGTAATGATCTTGATCGATCGCAACATCTCCGTATCCTGGCTTACCTCGGCTATTTCCACGTACTGTGAAAAGTCCCGGTAATCTCTCAACAGCCTGCGGTTCTGCACCTCATGGTTACGGTTGCGGCTGAATAGGTATAAATCTTCCAGATCGCGTAGCGAGTAGCTGTCGATACCGCCGACCCAGAAAATCTTGGGGTTGCTTGCGACCAGCTGCAGGGCGTTCTCGATGACGCCGGTCACGGTACGATGGATAAACGTGCGATGCGGTAGCTCTTCAGGCAGAGCCCGTTTAACCAGGGTATTGCAACCTAACCCCTGCAGCTTTCGTGTCTCACCCTTGTAAAAAAGAATGATGTTGGCCACATGCGCGACGGCAGGGCCGAAGCGAAAGCTTTGGGTCAGGTAGTGACGTTCGGCGTCGGCCATCCAGTCGCTGTTGAGCGCATCTTCTGCGCCGCGGAAGCGATAGATCTGCTGGTGGGGATCGCCGACTGCCACCTTGCGGACCCGTTGTATTTTTACTATGTCGGCAATAACTGGGTTCACGTCTTGACCTTCGTCGAGCAGAATGGCGTTAAATCGTTCGCTCAGGTCGGGCTTGCTTAGCTGATACAGCTTCAAGTAAGCGTCATGGGTGATCGACATTGCTGTGTCCTGCAGATCGATCATCCGGTTCCAGATGGTTTTAGCCACGTTTAAAGCATTGTTCAGGAAACGTTCCTGGGCACTTGTGAGCATTCGTTGCCCCTGGAATCTGGGAAAATGCACACGGCCCAACTCGTCATCGGCGCTGGCCATGAAGTTGTTAAGCGTGCTGAGGACATCCCGCACGAGCTCCCAGTCCTGGGTGTTGATGGCCCTTGCGATGTCCGTCAGGCGTAAGTTATTGGTCTGCTTGGTGGCGTACTGACTGCCATAGACTGCATATGCGAGGCCATGCGCCGTCTTACACACCACGTTTCTGCGTGGAAAGCGGCCCCTGGCAGCGAGCTCGACGGATTTGTTGTAGCAGAGGTAGAGCATTTTCACCGAGGCGTGTTGTGTGGCGTAGCCCACCAGTGTGGTGGTTTTGCCGGTACCGGCAAAAGCCTGAACCAGTAGCTTGTCAGCCGTGGAATGGATGATGGGCTGCTGTTCTTGTGTCCACTGCATGGGCAGCTCCTAAAGGTATTTTTTGAAGCTTGAAACGGTGATGTAAACGGACACACCCAACAGCACGGCGCAGGGCAACAGAATCAAAAGGGGGCTGATGCTGATGGGGATGGCCAGGTAGACCGTCCAGGGCACGATGGTCAGCGGAATGATCGTCCCCCGGGCTTTGTGATACAGGTAACTTGACTCGCGGCCGGAGCCGAATTTTCGTAGATCACGCCGCACCAGGCCATCGACCAAGCCAGTGAACGCCGCCAGTGCGAACAGCGGAATCGTCAACGTCAGAATGACCATTCGCACACAGAAGGTCAGGACTGTGTATAACGCGGCTAAGCCATAGTCCTGGAATTTGATCATCGCCCGACCGAGTTCGTAGCGAAGGTTCAAGGTTCCCGTTTGTTGTGGTGATGTTGAGCGAGCGTACTGTGTCAGTGCATTTATATTGTCCTGCATGCCGGTTTTCACCATCAGCCAGTCATAGACCGTTTGTGCCAGCCAGGTTGCCGTACGCCCCGGTTCTTTGATGACAACGCTGTGCAGCAGATCCTGGGACAGCCAGCCCAGTTCATGTTGGAACATCTGCTGAGCATGTTTCCAGCCGGCATCCGGCCAGAACGTGTACATGCAAAGCCATTCAACGACGATGGCGCCGAGCAAGGAGCCGAACATCACCCCCAAGAAATGAAAAGGGGTAGAGAACAGCATGCCCAGGAAGTTTTTTTGACCTTCCTGCTGTTGCTGGGCTTTTTCCGCGATATCGGCCATGGCTCTGTTCCTTCAAGCCTATGCGGCTTTTCCGTTATTGGCCATCTGGCGGAAGTCGTCTACCAAGTCATCAGGAAGCGACTCACTTAGTGCGTCATATCCCGGTGCTTGCCACCAGTCGCTGCTGGTTCCGGATCCTTTACGCATGCCCTCAACCAAGGCCTGAAGATCCTTGGGCATCACTTCATCGGGATCGCTTGCCGGCAACGGCATACGAATCTTCCACAAATTCCCGCCCTCTATCAGGGCAAAGCATTGCCCCTTGGGTAGGGCAACCACATGCGCCGGTTCGATCATCGGTACGCTGACACTTTGGATCTGATCGTGAGTGTTAGAGGTGAAAGCGGTGTTGCCGTTAATAGCGTCGTTTGCACTGCTTGCTGGTGTACTGGTAAACACCTGGACCTTTGGCAACTGGTTGGTCAGCAGCTCGGCGGTTGCAGTCTCACGTACACGTAACATGAACAGGTTGTTGAAGTTACCGATGACTTGGCCAGCTTTAGCCCGGTTACCGATTTTTGCCTCAATATCGCTCATGGTTTGGGTATAGGCCGTGACCTGCATGCCGGCACCACCGCCTTTGTTGATCATCGGTATGAATTCATCGCCCATCAGTTCGTTGAATTCGTCCGCATGTACGTTAATTGCTACCTTGCCGCCGGTGGCCCCGGGCAAGCCATCATCGATGCCAAACTTATAGATGTGACCCGCAACTGACACCAGGTCGCTGAACATCGAGTTGCCCACCGCTGCAGCTACCTCTGTATCAGATAAAGCGTCCAGGCCGACATAGACCACTGCCCGTTTGCGGATGATCTGCATCCAGTCAAAGATTGGTCGTGGGTCCTCAAGATCCATGTAGTCGGGAGATAGCAGCTCTGCAATCCGGCCTGTGGTCAGTTTTTCCAGCAATGGCAGAAGGCTGGCCACGATCTTGTCGAAATAGGTTTTGTCATAGCGTACGGCTGATCGCAGACCCTCCATCACTGGGTCGGAGATGCGTTGCTGAGTGAGGTACATGTCCAGGGCCACCACGCGTAGCGGTCGATCCTTCATGGCGAAACTGAGGTTCTTACGATCGATCTTTCCTTCCAGCTCAACGATGGTTTGCCAGGCTTTGGGATCATTTTCAGCAAAGTGCTTCTGCGCATACTCAATAAACAGCGCGTCAATGTTTGTCACATGCTTGAGGATCTGTTCATAGTCCGGCCGACGTCCCAGTGCCACGAGGGCGCGCGCGATGATGTTGACGAAACGCCAGGCGAATTCCCGGAATGCCGCGGAATTGCCTTCCCCCGAAAGTTGGCCGGCAATGCGGGTGGCAACCTCCGAGATCCGACCAAACCGGCCGACGGCGTTGTAGCGAGCGGAGTGATCGGGCCAGCCTAGGTGGAACACGTAGAATTCCTCCAGTCGGTTTGCGCGCTTGCATTCGATGTACATGCGCTTCAGGAGGTCTGCGTCGCCTTTAGGATCGAAGACAATCACCACTTCGCGGTCCAGGTCCATTTCTACATTGCGCTGGCTTCGATGAACGGGTTGCACGCGGCGCCCCATATGAACGCGGCGCCGGGGGCTACGGCGGGTACGCCTGATGTCTTGGGTGATAAACAACTCTGCCAAGCGGGTTTTTCCAACACGAGTAGTCCCCAATACAAGGGAGTGTCCAACCCGCTCACCCAGTGGCAGGCTGACATCCGCTTCGTTCGGCTCTATACCGTGTAAGCGCGGTAGCCCCCCGACTGGAGGAAGTGGACGCGCCGGGTTAAATGGCACATCCCACGAGGTAGCCTTTGACAGCAATTTGAGTGGAAAGGGTGCGAACTCCAGACGCTCCTCAATTCTGCGAGCAAAGGTATAGATAGACGTGGGCTCGACATACTCGGCGTACTTTGGGAGGTAAGTCTCCATCAACCGCTGAGTATGTTTTTGGGTCCAGCGAAAGCCTTTACCGATGAATAGCCGCTCATTGCTGACCGGCATGTCTTTGCTGGTCATGGTGTAGTGGGGTAGGCGCCGAATATTGCGCCGGTAACGCAGCACTACCAACGCTTGTTTGAGGCGGACGAACCCTAGACCCAGAAAGCCTGTACCGGCAACCATGCCGAATAAAGGCGTCAGAGCAACCGCCCAGGGCGCGAAAATACAGAGCAACGCCGCAGCGGCACATACGCAAACTGTGTACAGCTCAACAGCAGGGCGTAGTAACGACTCAATGGTGTAGGAGGTGGTCATGGATCACTTCCTATGAGTGAAAGGGGACAATGGCCCCACTGTTTCGAAATGGAAAACGACTGGCTTGCCTGTCTCAGCGATCAGCCCATAGGACTTGGCCAGGCGGTATATGGGGTGGTAGCTGTTAAGGGAGTTGACGTGTCCAGCAATGCGCTCTCGCCAGACTTCTAGTGGCATCGCTGCCTTGCTCAAATTACACGGCACGCACGCGGGCATCATGTTGCTGATGGCGTGGTTCTCTGGCCGCCCCAAAATGATGGCACCGGAGTACTTGCCGTCCACCCTCTCTGGTTCTCGCCATACTGCTTCCATGTGGTCCGCATGCCACCGGTCACCCAACAGCACACCGCAGTATGCGCAATGGCCCGCGAATTTAGCGTGAAGCTCGCAGCGTTGCTTCTTGGTCAGCTTCATGGGGCCGGGATCCTCCTTTCATGCGTGATGATGAATTGGCCAACTCTTGCCTCGCTTGCTCAACTGCCTCGGGCAGTCGTTCTTTTAGCCGCTGACATAGCTCCACCTCGTCACCAGGTACGCGGGCGATGACGGTGCCGCCATAGAGCTTGGCGACATAGGTGACCTGTTCAAAAAGCAGTTGGCCTGCTCGTGGGTCATCTGGTTGCTTGATGACCAAGGTGATGTGCGTAAGAGAGGCCATACCCTGGTTACTGCTGGATCGTTGTGGCAGTGATCAACAGCGGGTAATGCTGGACTCCCAAGCGCTGTGCCAGATCATTTGATGGAGCCGGGACCAACTGTAGATTTCCTGCCCATCGTTGGATTTCGGCAAACCGCTCGGCGCTGGCCACGTTAACCACAAGGCCCACTGCCTGCAGTTGCTGTAACTGATCGCGGCGCTGTGATAACCACTTTCTGGAGCTTTCATCGTCGCCTACAAGAAACAATGGTTGCAGGCCAGGTGCATTGATTACCCGGCCCTGTACCTGCCCGGGTGTCAGTTGGTCAGAGCGCACTGGAAACGAGCCTTGCCCACGCACACCAATATTCTCTGACTGTGCTGACTGCTCAGTAGGTTCTGGAGCCAAGTACTGGTAGTAGGGCAGAGCGGAAACACCCCCTCGGTCTTCAACAACAATCAGCGAGGTGGCATGCACTGCCATGGGGGAGGCCAAAGACAGCAAAACAGGCAGATGCAGCAATCTATTCATGGATTATTCGCCATCAGGTTGATACCGGTGACCCGGCTGAGGTGTTTGGCAAAAGCTCGTCGGTATCGGGCAGCGGGTTCGCCTCCGGCAGGGCGGTGGTACCGACCAGCAGCGGTGATCCAGTCGCCTCCTTTGGCTTTTTGCTCAGCCAGGATCTGGGCCGTAACCGAGAGGTTTTTGTACGGATCCAGCCCTTCGCAGGGATAGCTATAACGGTGGCCGTTGGCACCGATGTTGGTTTGTCCAAGCCCGACGTCGACTCTATTTGGGCCTGCGGTCTGAAGGGCGATCATCAACGCTCTGCAAGCATCGCTGCGTGTCGCAAAGCGATATCCGGCGCCGGCGACATTCAACGTCCAGGGCCAGGGGACGATCTGGCCGCGAAGTCGGGTGCCACTCTCTTGCAGTGCAACGGAGTACAGCACCTCGGACGGAACGCCGGCAGGCAGGGCAATCAACTGATAGGCCGGTGGCGGAACCTCGGCACCGTTAGCAAATGCCGCGGTGAGCAGTAGCCCCCCCGTTAAAGCCGCGCGAATTACAGACGCTGCCATTGTCCATTCACCTCGCGTACCACGGCCGGCAGCTCACCGCCGAGTCCAAGGCCAAGCCATCGACCGGCATCGTGATTCAATGTGATCTGTCGGCTTCTCACGCTGGCCGGTTCGACTCCAGCCAAGATGGCCCAGCGGCGAATTATTTCGTCATCACCTTGACTACCAACGAAGTACAGATCAAAGGACTGTTTCTGGTTTTGTAAGTCTTTGACGCGGTCAATACATGCGTTGCAACTGTCTTGAACAAAAACGGCTAGTCGTCCAGTGCCTTTCACAGCAGTTAACGCTCCCGAGCCAGGAGCAGATGCAGGGTTGGACGATAGTTGGATGACTTTTTCATTGGGGTAAAGACGTGCGAAGGCTTGGTCATAGGCCCTTTGGTACGCCAGTTCCTTATCGATACGCTGTCGCTCGGCTCGCACCTGCAGCTCTGCATAGCGTCGCCGCTCCTCCTCCGACTTCGCTTCGATGCCAAGTGCTGTCAGAGGATCCAGGCCTGGCGAATAGATTCCGCGAGGACCCTCCATCACAGTTTGAAAACGGGACCATTCTTGGGGGGTCAATCCCCACTCGCGGGCGAGTTCTGTCTGACTTGCTCCTTGAGAAGAGTTGTGAACTTCACTGTTCTGAGTGTTCGAGATCGACGTTGATTGCCCCGAAGCCGCATGACAGCCGTATGCAAACGCGAAGGTGGCCAAGCCTGCAATGAAACCCAAAATGTTCCTGGGCTTCATTGTTTTCGAGGAAGTGGTAGGGGAGTGCATAAAGGAGGTCCTATTGCGCGACGGTTACGGTTTGAGGTGTTCCGGCCACGTCAAAGCGTGCGGATCTTCCGTCCAGCGCGTTGAGTCGCCAGGCGGTGCCCGCCACAGCGTCACCAGGTCGGATAAGGTAAATTTGATTCAACTGCGTGCTGCCAGGCGGTGCTACGGACAAAAAGCGTTCACCGCCGCGATACTCGATACCGACAACGGTAAAAGGGGGTGTTTGCGGTGTGACAGTGGCGGTAGCGGGCGGTTTTGGCCGCTTTGGTTGGCGGGCAACGGGCTTAGGCTTGGGCTTGAGGGGCACAGCAGTGGTTTGTTTGATGCGTGACTGACTGAGTTCTTGAAGACGGCTATCGAGTGTTTCGACGCTGGCTTTGAGGACTAGCAATTCACCAGCAGACGCAGCATTTTGAGAGATTTCTTGCGCTGACTCCGTCGCTTGCTTTGCATACGCTTGTGCGGCATCAATTCGATTCGATAAAGCCTGCTGCCCGGCTCGGAAGTCCTCGTTGGTCACCAGGTGGTTGCCGGCTACCGTGCCCAGTCGCTCATCGACTTTGCCAAGCCGCGTCAACAACGCATCGAGCGACTCTTTGTCTGCAGTCGCAGCCAAGCTGGTGCGGAGTTGGGAGAGTTGATGATGCTCATAACACAGAATGCCTGCCAATAATGCAAGGCACAGACTGAGTATCGCTGTGGTTCGAGTAGGGCGTGGTAGGTTCATGGGCGTCCTCGCGCAAAAGCGAATACACCCTCTCAAACCAGTCTCTTAGGTGCATCAGGAAATAGGTTTTCCAGGACGCATGGTTTTTGAAGTGTCGAGTTGGCCGCTGGTAAATTGGGATCGTTATAAAAAAATGGCCACCCGAAGGTGGCCGTCAAACTATGAAGCAATGAGCTGCCTTGCAAGTGTCATTTCAACTGAATCACCATCTTGGTTCAGCGAGTCGAGACCAGAATCTGGCACATCTCCCGACGTGCTTTGAATCACGGCGATTTTCTTGGCCATCAACTGCAGGCAAGTAATCTGAGAGCTGCCGGCATAGCCAAAAAAACACCCTCACTGGCTGCTTTTGCCCAATCCGCCATCACCGTCGAAATGCCTGTTGCAAGGTGTTGGGTAAAGCCATATACCGTAGCCCCACTGCGCGGAGTAAAGTCTTAAAAACCCGTGATAATGATCTGCGGAGTCAGAATAAAGTGGGTAACCGTCCGGCCAGGTCATCTACCCAGCTCTGCAAAGCGAAGACATGGTGTGCATTTAAATTAAGTGGACACCAATTCTAGCCTTTCAAGCGGGTATTTCATGCAGCCAACACGCCGTTCCTATTCCAAATCCTTCAAAGCCCAGATCATTCAAGAGTGCGCCCAACCAGGCGCTTCGATTGCCAGCGTCGCGCTCGGCCATAGCCTCAACGCAAACCTCGTCCACAAATGGATTCGGCTGCAAACGCAGAAAATTCCGGCACACCCACCTGCGGGGGCGAACTCCCATCCAGCATCATCGAATATCTGCGTTGAAATACAGCACCCGCGCGCCATCATCAAAGTGGACTGGCCCACTGAAAGTGCTGCCGCCTGCGCGACTTTTCTTCGAGATATTCTGCGATGATTCACATCGACTCCATCTGGCTCGCCACCGAACCGATGGCCATGCGCGCAGGCACCGAAACGGCGCTAGCCAAGGTGATCGCGGTGTTCGGTGCGGCGCAGCCGCACTGCGCTTATCTGTTCGCCAACCGCCGCGCCAATCGCATGAAAGTGCTGGTGCATGACGGCTTCGGAATATGGCTGGCGGCGCGCCGGTTAAACCAAGGCAAGTTCCACTGGCCTGGCATCCGCCATGGTCCTGAGATGGAACTGGATGCCGAGCAACTTCAAACGTTGTTGCTGGGGCTGCCATGGCAACGCGCAGGTTCTGGAGGCTCGATCACACTGCTTTAACGGCAGCCATTAGCCTATCGGTCTATCGTCGCGAAACGCCCGCTCTGGCAAAGTCCGGCGTATGACTTCTTCGCCCAATCTCGACCAACTGTCTCCCAATCAACTGCGCGTCCTCGCAGCGCAGTTGCTCTCGCAAGTCGACACTATGGGCAAGAAAATCAACCGTGATCAAACAGTCATTGAGAAACAGACCCACGAGATCGCCCAGCTCAAGCGTTTGAAGTTTGCCAAGCGCAGCGAGCAGATGAATCCTGAACAGGCCAGCCTGCTAGATGACCTGATCGATACTGATATCGCGGCGATTGAGGCCGAGCTTCAGGCGTTGCAAATAGCACCAGAGGCGACCGAGGAAAAGCTAAGGCCCAAGCGCACGGCATTGCCGGCAGAATTTCCGCGAACGTTGATCCATCACGAACCGGACAACACTCACTGCCCATGCGGCTGTGCGCTTAAACGCATCGGTGAAGATGTCAGCGAAAAGCTGGACTACACGCCGGGCGTGTTTACCGTTGAGCGCCATGTTCGTGGCAAGTGGATTTGTGATGACTGTGAAACGCTGATCCAGGCGCCGGTACCTGCGCAAGTTATCGACAAGGGCATCCCGACTGCCGGATTACTTGCCCACGTCATGATCGCGAAGTTCGCTGATCATCTTCCGCTTTACCGTCAGGAATCGATTTTTGGTCGAGCTGGCTTGTCGATTCCACGCTCCACTTTGGCTCAATGGGTCGGCGTTACGGGCGTGCAGTTGCAGCCACTGGTCGATGCCCTGCGTGACGTAGTGATCGGGCAGCAGGTCGTGCACGCGGATGAAACACCCGTACAGATGCTCGCTCCGGGCACGAAGAAAACCCACCGCTCTTATGTTTGGGCTTACGCCACCAGCCAGTTCTGCGAAACAGCCGCTGTCGTCTACGACTTCAGCCCCAGCCGCGCCGGTGAGCATGCTCGCAACTTCCTGCAAGGCTGGAAAGGCAAGTTGGTCTGCGATGATTTTGGCGGTTACAAGGCCAGCTTCGAACTCGGCGTGACCGAGATCGGCTGCATGGCCCACGCCCGGCGCAAGTTTTTCGAATTGCATGCCACCAACAAGAGCCAGCTCGCCGAGCAGGCCCTGCGTTACATCCAGTTGTTGTACGAAATCGAGAGCGAAGTGCGTGACCTGGAGTCGGAATTACGGCGCCGAATACGGCAAGAAAAAGCCGCGCCAGTGATGGATAGGCTGCATGCCTGGATGATCGCCCAGCGTGATCTTGTGCCCGAAGGTTCAGCCATCAGCAGAGCATTTGATTACAGCCTCAAACGCTGGGCAGCGCTGTCGCGCTACCTCGATGACGGGGCGGTT
>NZ_LYSO01000021.1:0-79388 GCF_001728935.1 Pseudomonas sp. AP42 | reverse complement strand
AGGGGCAGGGAGTTCCCATAGTTGACGAAGGGGAGCGGGATAACGCGCGACGGCAAGTGCTTGCGCAACTTCAGGGCTGCATCCGAGCGGCTCTGAAGTTGATGTCATTGACGTCAGCGCCCAGCTGCTGAGCGCTGGGCCGTTGAGCCTTGGAAGCTGGCGGCGAGGAAACGCTTGCGGCAATTGGCCGGTCGCATTGAGTTAGGGTTTCGCCTTCGCTCCCGTCTGCTTCCCATTCGCGAGCTTTTTCTTCTCACTGGCATTGCCATTTTTGGCAAGTTCGCCACGGACTCTGTGCAGTGCAAGGAATCTTTCCGGCGCCGAGCCCGCTCCATTTCTAAATACAATCACTTCCGCACTCCAGAACCCTAGTGCTGCGGAACCGCCGACCTCGCTAAGCCACATAGTTGCCGCGCTTGAGGCGCCTGCAGGTATATCAGTGCTGGCGCTATCTCCTCTCGATGTCAGCATGGTGACATGCGGTGGGCTCGCTATTCTGCCCTGTCAATGAGTACACGTTGTTTGGATAAAATCCGAGCGTGCATTGCACGAGCAGTTGCTGTAGCTGTTCGGTGGTTGCGCCGCCAAGAAGCTCATTAATTACTTGGGTGAGCCATTTCTGCGGATCATTAGAAGCCGTGCCGCCGGTGAGCATTTCCGCGACTTCGATGATTGGCAGGGCCTCGCTTTTAAACCCGACTGAAGGCGTTGCATAAATAAACTCCTGGAAGACGGGCCTCTTCTGGGGACGCGCTCCAAAACCGCCGGCGAGTTGTTCGTTTCGGGTTGCATAAAGGTCAGTAGTGGCACAGGGGTAACGGCAAGCTTCGAGGCTTTTTACGCCCAGCTTGAGCGACGCCCCATCCTTATCGACATCAACTTCAAGATCAGCGTTACTGGACTCCCATTTCTTTCCGTTGTGCGCGATGCGCGCCGATACGATCACTACTTTACCTAAGCCAAAGCTACTGATCGGTGCGTAGTTGGCGAGCTCGTGCTCGAGGCGGGCAGCAGAGGCTTGCAGATCGCTGATGACGGCCATTCCACCGATGCATTCTCCGGCAGTTGCGATGAAATTATCGGCCGCGACAAGCAAACTTTGTTCGGAAAATCTTGTTCGAGTGAGAGACTGACCGGCTATAGGCGAGGTCACTCGGGCGTATACCGCATCTGTACCTGGCTGCAATCCATGTCCAGGCATTGAATAGGTCGCCGAGTAATCCCATATTTTTGCTGTAGCCAGGGTCTGCGGCTTCAGGGTCTTGGTGGTACCGATATGCCCTGAGGCAATCGGTGTATCGAGGACTCGCCGTAGCGGCGCTGGCGCTGTGAAAGTGGGCAACACGAACTCCGCCCGCGCAGGGCCGACGTCGACCAGCCGCAGCCAGGGTGCGCCGGTCGCCTTCGCCAGCGACTTCACCTCCGCGAGGTCGACAAGAATGTGTCTGGCAGCAAATTTGAGGGCTGGAACGGAAACCATGCCTGGTTCAGCACCCATCGTGGCCTAGAAGGCTGCCCAATATCCAAGTCTGACAGTTATCGGATATGGCAAAATAGGGCTTGGAAGGATGACACCAAAACAGGATGACTATTAGCTCAACTAAATAGATGTTTAGTTGAGTTAAAAAAGGCTTGCTAGAAACCACCCCCAGAAAGAGTAGGGCAGACCTGCTAGATTCTAACCACGCCACGCACAGAAACGTTGGTAGGCAGTTTCGGCGTTTGATTTTCGCACAAGTCTGGTTACGTCATCCATCCTCAACGTCCTTGCGCTGTGGTGCATACTTGTTTCTCGCAACCAGAGCAGACTCGCTTTACGGAACCCTGAGTCCGGCGAGACCACGCATCCGCTCTCGATAAGCCTATCAAGACGACCTGACATACCGACGTTGGAGTACGAACGCAGAAAACCACGGACGGCTTCGAAACCGTCCATGGGTTTGAGATATGCATCAAAGTTCGCCAGATAGTTCATCACCAGCGGTAGGCACGGGTCAGGTTCATCGCTAGTGTGATTGACGAATTCTTTGTAGGTGTTAAACAGCGGATACGGGGCCGGCATCTTGTTATCCTTTACGGGATACTGCATTGCAGATTTCAGATTCTGACAGTCATCGGATATTACATGTCGATCAGGTAGCGGAGCGCTGGAGGTAATCATTCGCGCTTTCGCCGCAGCGAACGAAATTAAAGAATTACTGCGCAGCTGGGGGCAGTTGACCCGGGCGTGTAGGGGTAGGCGCTGTCAATGTGATTGACACAGGCGTCAACCTCTCTCTACTGTAGCAATGCAACTGCGGGACGACTAACCGGTTGAGATTCGAACGTCCCCTAGCCCGAGAGGGTGCTCGCGCAAGGCGGGCCGATGCCTTATAAGGCGAAGTGGTGACCGGATCTGCTTTACCCGAATACAGATGGGCTCATTAGCAGAAAAGAAAATGCTCCGTATCAAAAGATGCGGAGCATTTTTCGTTATGGCATAAGGGCTTTAGCAGTTCAACACTCACGAAAGCAATGCCCGTTGGCAAGCAGTTTCAGGCCTGCGAAGAGACCGCAATCGCCGCCAACGCAAAAGTAAACGCCCTGAACAAGTCGTGGCGTACTGTAAACCTGTTTTCTGATCTGTTAACCACCGTGGTTAACAAGTAAAAAATTTGGTTTACAACGATAACGCACTAGCACATCACTGCGCTTTTGAGCGAACCAAATTCTGGAGCAGCTACCAGGGTATTAGGTGGCTGCAAAAGCTCCACGACCTTATCTGAATGTAACTCAGCCGGCGTTGGTCATTGCGCGAATGGCAGCCCGTGAAATCCGTGCACCAACTCCATGCCGAAAGCTGCAGATTTCACACAGCGCCGTGCTTGGAGGTGGACCTGCGATTCACGAAGTAAAATCAGTCGCGACGAAGCCCGCAAGGGACACGCCGGCCTGGTTAGTGAAATCCTTAAACGGAGACCACGAGGGCCAATGGAGACCAAAAAAGAATACGTCGTGAACCCATCAGTGCAGATCATCTGTAGATGTAAATTCTTTTCCAGGCGGCAAAACGGCTATGCAAGGAATTTAGTTCTCGAAATGAAAGGAGATTACTTCCGAGAGCTCGGGCGTGGCTTGAAATCTGAGCACCAGAGCTCCCCAGCCCTGCATAGAACGGTACGCATAATGTATATTATGTTAAATCATGTGCTATGTCAGATATGTTCAAGCGTGTCCAATCCCACATACCTCCGGTCAAACCCCCACAAACCCCCGTTTCCCAGAAATTCAAAAGCTTGGGTTCGATTCATAATCCTATCTCTGCGCATGGCCCTTCACTAACCTCCGGTTGACCCCACCCGACCCTCAATCCCATTCGACCATGACATCCACCATGGCAATACTGCAGCTTTCTGCTACAGGTTAAAGGAGCCATCACTCATTCTAGCCCCCTGGTTCTGTCATGACTCGGCCGTTCATCCCATTCCCGATTTTCCCACCCTACGTTTACTGGAGGCCAAATCAGCTTCGATCCTTTCCTACGAATCTAGCTGTGGCTGATCGGCTAGCCCAGATAGACCCGGCAGCCCATCCCTTCATCAACATCTGGTACGTCGACAGGTATGTGAATTGGATTGCTCACAATTGGGGTGCAGAAAATCCTCACCGCCAGTACCACAGCTGCATTATGGGTCTGGAGAAAATGCTCAATTGGAGCTTTGCTCATGGCCTGTCACTCGTTGACTGGCGCCGCAACGACTTTGAGAATTACGCAGAGTTTGTGCTCAACCCGCCAAAAGCTTGGACTGTGTACGGGCAACAGGCTCGCTTCGTGCAGGAACCCGGCGTCGCATTTGAGGGTTGGTCTATAAACCCAGTCTGGCGCCCGTTCCTTGATTCCAGATCAATTGGTGATGACGGCGAAATCGAGAAAAATGTCTGGAAGCGAGAGATTCGCTGCGCGACGCAGTTTCTGGATTTTTACCTCAAGGATACTTCAGCCTCACGTGAAAACGTTGCCGCGCAGCCCCTTGCTGATCTTGCCTTCAAGCAACCCAAGGCAATCGGTTTCTTGACCGATGCTGAGCTGGAATGGGTCTTGAAGTCGCTTCCAAATTTCTTGGGCGTGCATGAATTCCGAATAATTGAGATGTACCTGATCATGGCTAGGTACTCGGGCCGCCGGCTCTGGAGCGTCATGGGAAACGCCAGGTCGCCCAGCCATCTCGATCAGTTCAATCGTAGGTCGGACGGACGTTGGGTTGAGCTTCGCTCAGCCAAGGATGGCTGGCTGCCGTTGTCACCCCATTTCGATGAAGTCTTTGGTCGTTACCTGCGTTACCTGAATATTGATCCGCTCCACCCTCTCCCATCGATTCCAATTTTCCCCAAAGACGATCGGAGTTCTTACTATCCCAAAGCGCTCGGACGCATCCTTGTTTCCGTCAGAGACGCTTTGGCTGACAGCGCAGCTGGGTCTGATGATCCAGAGATCTCCAGTGCCTCGGAGAAGATTCGCGGTTTGACGGTTATGTTGGTTAGTCGCAAGCCTGTTCCTGTGTGAGAACTGCTATTCGCATTCTAATGGATGCGTTGAGCGGGCCTCTGCGGGGACTGCTGTCGTTAACCGTGCTTCGGCCATCAGGCCTCGTCTTGGCTCTTCGGGCGTCCATACTCACGCCTGCGCACTCCTCTTGCAGTCGCGTCCAGGGATGCCTTTGCTTGTATGCTGTGACCCCTGCCGCTTTATGGCCACCGCACCAACTCCAGTTCCTTGAGCCGGATGGCCATCGCCGAATCCGAGACGCCGAATTGCTGGGCAAGTGACACCAGGTTCTGGTTGTTGAAGCGGGTGCATCGCGCCAGAGCCAGCTCACGTTCTCCCGACTCTTTTGGGGCGTAGAGGAGCCGATCCGGATTGTTGGGGTCGAGGTGATAGGCAATCACGTCGCTGAAGCGCAGCTGCCCCTTGCAGCAGAACATAAATTCGAACCGTTCCCTCACCAGCTTTTGAGGCATGAGGAAGCAGGCCGCGAAGCGATCGGCTTGTCGCTCTGCGGGTGCACGTGGTGTTTGCAACGGGCTGCCATCAAACGCGCGGTCGCGATGCATGACGGTGTCCTCATGCAGCACAAGATGGCCGACTTCATGGGCCCCCGTGAAGAGCTGAACTTTGTCACCAAACTCGGTCGCGACAGCGATCTTATTGGATTGACGGTCAATCAGGCCCGCAATGCGAGTACCGGTTTTATGCCGGTTGAACTGGGTGTCTCCCAGGGTGGGATATTCGTGATAGTCGTAGCCGCAGACCATGGCGGCGATCCGGGGGCTGCGCATCATCATCGGTGGAATTTCTTGATCTGGCCACAGGTACCGGCGATCACGGTAAATCTGCATGAGCAGGTCAGTCGCTGCTTTCTCGATTAAAGCTTCGTTCATGGCAGAACACCACATGTAGGCTGTCAAATACAATTTAGCCCAATATGTAGTGGTTTCAATATATGGCTAACCCACTATATGGGTTTTCAGATGAACGGTTGAGGGAGTTGGCACAAGAAATAAAGTGATTTCATTTCGCCATCTTTAGGTTCGCCCTGCTCTAGGTTGTGTGCGAGGATTCGGCTACGGCGGTGGCCAATGAGGGCGTGCCAGACGCTATCCACACATCGAACCCTTGATGTCGCCCGCTGTAGCATTGGGGGCCATCGAAAGGATTACCGGAGGTTTGACAAGAAACATGGCATTGGATGTTGCGTTCAGCATTGAGGCTGGAGACTTTGTCGATCCCGATCGAGCCTATGACCTGTTTTGGGCAGGTGTTATAACCAATAAACGAGCCTTCGTTTGCCCTGGAGCGGACTGTACAGCCCAGGTGACCTGTGCGAATTTGGACAAGGACGTGCAGAGCATGCGGGTCGTGCCGCACTTCAAGGTCTACGGAGAGCATAGTGAGGCATGCGGGATCATCAACGGGAAAGCGATCGACCTTGAGGTTGAGCCTAGCGGCCCCGACGGGCAGGAGCGCAAAACCGTCGACGAATCCATTGTTGACGTGTTCAAGCTTGATCGACCCGACTCGTACTATGACGAACCGACTCAGGATCCCAGCGCTGATGTGCATGTGGCGAAACAACGCGCTAGAAACACAAGGCCTTACACGACCAAGCTGAGTGAATCGGGGATCGTAGGCCCCATTTACTCCGTGCGCTCTGTAGTAAGCCGGTATATCCGATATCGATCCGACAACACCTTGGAGTTTCGCCGGCTCAATATTGCCGGCCAGGACGTGGCCTACGACAGCATTTTTAAATGCGTCTGGGAGCAGGATCTGAATGACCTCCCCGACCACCCCGTCATCTACTATGGGTGGGCCTACATCGATCGCACTAGAAAAAATGACGCGTACCGGATCAAGTTCAAGAAATGCTTGATGCGCGGAACCGAAAGCCTGACGACCTCAAGCTTCGTCTCGGACACGCTCGTCGAGCGCTACAAACTCAAAAACCTCATGGCTACCAGGCTTGCAAAGATCTCCCAGCAGCCCAAACCCACTGCGTTTGTGTTTCTGTACGGACAACCCACAGTACGGACGTCACAGGGCACGAGCTACGCCAATTTCGAGCTGAAGAATTTGGACATGGTTGACGTTAACTACGACTGCCCATTGCCTTCCAAGTACGACAAGTAGCTAGTGAAGCCTGAGCCACCCCGAAGCGTATGCCGATGGTGGTTCGGGCCTGCCATGGATGCTAAGCGAGCGCTAACGGGCTCAGACTATCCCGGGAGAAACCGTCCTAGGGCGTCCAGGCTGAGGGGCCTATCAAATTGGTTTGTGTCCACCCTACAGCTCCAGCATCGCCCGCCTGCTGGCACAAGAACAGCACCATGCTTCACGTCTGCACTCCCCTCGCCCATGCTGTTCTTACGAGCAGCTAGAGAAGTCATGTGCAAGGGTCAGGTTACTCCCATGCGGTCAGCATCAAGCCCTATCTGACGCTCTACGGTGGTCGCTAAGCTGCTACCTTCAGCTCTCAGACTAGCCATCCGTTCTCAGATGTCATTGACGAGGGCCTGGTGGTTGCGATGATGACGTCGTCCTCAGTGGTCACCGTTGCCAAGTACCCTTCAGATTTCATCGCGTTGACCAACCTCCGGTTTGACTCGGTGTTTCTCACCTTGATCTTCTTGACCTTCGCGCTCACGGTTTTGAAGTCCTCATCGTCGAGCAAACCTAGAGCTGCAGCAATGTCCGGCCACTTCATCCCAGGAAGACATTGTGTCAGCATTTCAGAGCGCTGCTCCGGGGTGAGACTCGCGTTGCGAACCAGATGTCGCAGCACAGGCATCAGCGACTCAGCAAACCTTGCGCCGGCTTGATTGGTCAGCATAGATACACGGCCGAGCTCTGGAACCGCTTCCGGTTTGCTTTCAATTGTGTCCAGGCTAAGCCCTGACCACATCTGAATTTTCTGTGTGAGTGACAGCGCTTTGCTTCTGCTCAGCGTGAGCATCGTGTCGAGCTGGAGCGAGCTGATATCGATCTCTGCTTTTGCTAGATCCCACCGTTCAACCAGGTACTTGCCTTCGAGGTGTGGGCAAGTATTCAGTACGATCTCCCTGACTTCCGAGCTGTATGGCAAAAATGATGAGGCTACCAGCATGCCCCAGCGACCCTCAGGTAGCGCTATTTTTATCATTGCTAGGTCTTGAAGCACGACGCCATCGAGCAATACCTGGAGCACGTCATTACTGATACCGGTGGAGCTCAGAAGATACTGTTGCAGCGACCAGTCTGCGCTCGTTGACTGCCACAGCGTGCCCTTGAGAGACGAAGCATTCCGAGCGATGAAACCGGTGAATACGGCTGTGGGTTCCGATCCGATTTCTTCGTCCGAGACGTTGCCGTCTGGCCCAACGACTTTCTCAAAAAAAATCCACACTGCGTCAGCTTTGGCCACCAGGCGATCACTCTCAAGTGCCCTTGCCCAAAGATATCTCGGGGCGTCAGTGAGTGTGTGTAGGTCACAGGTCGTGTGATCGAAGAGTCTATTTGTCAGATCGTGATCGGCGTCCACTTCTGCTAGTAAGCTGGTCAAGGAGTCGCTTGATTCATCCAGGACAGCAGACTGATCTAGCAATGCGCTACCGAGCTCATCGGCGTGAGAGAGCAGATAATTACCGAGCCCATTGATGCCCAAAGCCTGTAGCCTACGCAAGGACACGATGCACACATCTGCAGGTTCGGATTTGGCGTCTTTAGAATCCTGTCCAGCCTCTGACTTCGCGCATATCAGCGATAGCATAGGCAGGTTGATCTTGATGCAGCCCCAGTCAATAAGCCTTTCGAGGTCTGCGAGACTCATCGTATGGCCTAGTGAGGCAAACTGGACTGGGTACGCCCTGAGCCACGCCCATGCTCCCAGATTGCTCTCTAGTCCTGACATCAGCCGTGAAGCATCTTCCAGCCCATCGATTGTAGGCACCAGATCCGTCGAGGAATCACCGGCCAGGGTCTTGAAGTCGGATTCCGGCAGGTTGTCGACGATTGCTTTGACGAAGGACTGACGGGCCTCGCTTCCTTCAAAAACGCCACCAGTGTCCCCCTTGTCCCTAGCGTTGAAAAGGCTATTAAACAGTTTGGGTTCGAGGCGGTACACGGCGCGAATAAATCCAGCCGCGTCTGTTCGACTCAAAAGCTCGCGCACTGCGACGGCCATTCGTTCGGTGTGCTCGTCCAGACCGCTCCTCAGTATATGGCTTAGCTGTGTGTCTGCTGAGCCAGCCGCGAGCGAGGTTGGTCGGGCGCTGAGACAGGCGATCAAATCGACGATGATCCCCCTACCCTCATCAAGCTCGTCGCTCTTAAGTTTCTCCAGCACGGTACTCGGACTATCGACAGGCGTGGAGACTTCAGGCAGCACGCCACGTCTCAATGAAAGGATCAGATCTTTGTCACCAGGCGTCAGCGATCCCTGATAGAAATAACCTAGGTAGTCGGTGTAGTCGGCATCGAGAAAGCCATGCTGCATCAGATAGCTCACGACATCCAAGCCTGAAAGATTGCTCCTTACGACCTCTCCATACCCTTGCTTGACGGCGGTCGTGAACGACATCCTGATGACCTGATCCGATTGTCTCTGCACCGCTGCGATTTCGTCCGCGATGGTGCTAAATCGCCGCCCTAGCAATGCTTGGCGCCGCTCATAGGATGTAGCGGTGAGTAGCTCAGCCTTTGGGACATTCCGAGATGAGTTTCTGGCCCGCCCGTATTGATCCAAGGCAACCATTGAGAGGGGGCCGGCTTGATTCATTAATACGTCGAACACCTCGTCGGTCACGAACTGCTTCTGCGTGTACTGGGTACCAGCGATTAGGACATGGGTTGCCGTGTCCATTTCTGTGAGTCGAAGAAGCGTGAACCAAACGTAGGCCCTCAGCTCAGTGACATTGTTGGCCAATTCTGAAATTCGATCATCTCGCTCACGTCGCAAGCCATCAAGCTGCCTGGCGTAGGCGCTGTTCTGCTGGATTTTCCAGGTATCGAGGCCCTTGATGACCCCATAGATCGCGCCCCGCCGTTTGACTAGGTCGGCATACGCGCCGGGATGTAGATTGCGAATGGCGACTATCGCAAACAGCTTGTCTGGCTCCAGGCGCAGGCCGCTGGCAAGGATATTTGAAAACATATCGAATTCATTGACGATATTTTTCACCAGCCGGAGGTCATCGATGTAGTAGCAGACCGTCTCCACCAGTCGACGGTCGAGATGTTCGCCCAAGGGTTTCGATTTGAAGGTTCGAAGGTTCAGAAGCTCCATCATCTTTTCCTGGGAGTTTTCCGAGTTGATGACGGGGATCACAGGGACGATGAGGTCAAAAAATTTGGTTTTCTCGCCGACGACGAACATTTCATCGCGCAGCGCGTAGACGAAATAGACATGTCGTTTCACCTGAGGTGATTGCTTGATGATGAAATTGATTTCCCGCAATCGGGTGAACACGTCATGAATGCCGAATCGGTCGAGATCCTCAATGATCACCACGTCAATGCTGCTTCGCTCAAAGCAGTAAATGATCTCATCGATATTTTTGTGCAGGACGGAGCCATGGTGGGTGGTCTCCAGCTTGCCACCTTTGAGTGTCAAACCATCAATACTGAACAGCGAACTCAGACGCAGGCACGTGTGTAGCAGGTGTATGCACCCTAACGCAGCGATTCCGACGGCGAGCGAGCTCGGGATCCACAGCAGCCATTCCAGGAGCCAGGCCGGTTCAATCTTGGGCAGCTTCTCTGCCACGGGAACGTACAGTCTCAGCGCCGCCAGAATAAGGAGGCCATAGCAGAGGGTTTTCCACCAGATTTTCAGGCCCGAGGCCTGGTCGATTCTCTTAAGGCGGGTCTTGGGAAGTGTCTTTGCAGGGACGGCGTACAGGAGTTGCTGGACGATCGTCTCCTCGATCCTGGCAACGAGATCGGATTCAGCCTTATTTTCCTCGGCTTTGGATTCCTGCCCTGTCTTTGCAGAAGGCTCGGATGAGCGCGGAGATTCCGAGGCCACGTCGGTATCGGTAACAAGCTCATACGCCCCAGAGATCTCGGTGTCCTTGCCGAATGTGGCTAGCGAAACAAATGCGTAGACGAATTCAGGGTGGCGATGGACGAAGGTTCGAAGCACGCTGCTCTTCCCTGCCCCGTACTCCCCCGTGATCGCGATGTTCCTGACTTGATCGTTCCTCAGCCCATTCAGTAACTCACGCTCATACCGCTGGATCTTCCCAGGCTCGATGAGTACTGGGGTTAGCGGCTGGAACAGATTCTCATGAGAGGGCGCGGCCAAGAACGCACGTGCGGCCTGATAGGCGCTGACGGCCGCACGTGGGTACCGCTTCAAAGCGGCTAGCTTGCTGCGGGTCTTATTAGTCCAGGCGTTAGAGGCATCTAATGCCCGGTTATAGAAGGCGCGCAGGCGAATGAACATCCGTGTCTCCAAGCAGGCTGGCGGTTACCAGGCATTCATCTGCCGAAGATTGAATGATCGATCTTGGGTCTGAGCGGGAAGGTGAACTTCCGGTGAGCCTGATACGAGGGTTGGGATGATAGCTCACGGCCATCTTCGCCTGCGAACCCTTTGTTCACCTGGCAAGAATTTGGCGCTGGCTTACCTCTGCACGATCCGCATGCATGACCAGGCCGGGAGAGGATTAATCAGGTCGGTGTGCCGCTACCGCCAACAACAGCTGACCATCAGCATGCGCGGGGAACGACGTGTTGCCCCGCGCATAGCCGTAGCAGATGTCACGCGCCGATCACATAATCCGACTCACATTTTGCCGCGACGTGAGCTCGGCGGCTCTCCCCAGTATTGTCCCCAGCGCTCCTCTGGCGTCTGCTGAGTACCTGGCTGCACATGGTTGTGATAGATGGCGATGCTATTGATGAGGCTGTGGGTCAAATCCTCCAATGAGAACACTGGTGATGATTGCCCCAAATGTTCCAGGTCTCGATTGTTGATGGTCAGTCGGGAGGTAACATTTCTCACAACCCTTTCTACTACGCCCCCCCATTGTCGAGGCGTGGACTTGAACGTGATTTCAAGAGGCCGATGGGGCTGCAAGAGCGGTTTGGTTCCAGGGCGAGCCTGCCCGTGCAGTTTGATCTTGATCCGTTTTTTGACAAAGTAGTCGAGTGGCGTGCCGAGGATACTCGGGCCTTTGAAAGCAATGTTCACAACGTCCCGCGTCAACCTGTTCAAGTCATTATCCAATACCACCGAACTTCCTAGGATCGCACAGGTTTTCGAATCGATGACAAGTGCATACGAAGGCCGCCTGATCTTGCCGTCTGGTAGTGGAATTGTGACGTCCAGCTGGCCAGTTTCTACAAAAAGGTCTATTTCATCGAGAGCAGTACATGTAGCGACACCTTCGTTGAAGCTGAACCCTACCCGCCCAACCTTCGAGTAGTGCAACTGACAGGTGATGAGCCAGTTCTCTCCCTGGGACGACGCCCATACACCCTCTGCTTCAAGGAGGCATTCATCTTCATCCCAGAGGTTCCGGCTTGCAGGTTTGCCCATTACGAAGTGGTTGCCCGTGTCAGAGCCTTCACCGATCTTGGTGGCGCGCCTCTGATCATCAGCGACGACCTTTGTGACATCTACGGCTCCCTGGCCCGCATAGAACTCCTCGGCAGAGCGGTAAATGCGAAGATTGCTCCATTGTGTCGCATCGTTGAGCACGTGTTCTAAACCTTCAAGGCAGATCGCAAGCAGTTCATCAGGCTTCTCATTAGCCTCACGTGCCCGTTCTAACCCCAATGACGAATTAAAGACAATGGCTTGAGCACTGGCTAAGCGCGCAATCAAATAGTCCAAGGGCTCCTCGCCTTCATCGACGCATTGAAGTGTCGACTTATAGCCGAGACATCGCGCCAAGATCTCCATAATGTGCGTATAATCGCATTCAATATTATTTGCTGCTAGTTTGGCTTCAGAAAAGTCAGCTGCACTGTATATCAGGGTGATCATGAACTTCTCCCTTGGCGTACGGACACAAATGAGAGTTACAGCCATGAGCTGTCGCAGGTTGCTACAACTAAGAATATATCCATGCGAAATTCTTCTGGCGCACTCAATTAAATCGGGACTATCAAAGCGCGGCACCCAAATAATTCTTCCTGCTGGGCTGAGAATTTCGGTGCCAACCACAGACTAGAATGCATTTGGAATGAGTCAAGCCTTCCAGGCTTAACTCATGCGGCATGCGTATGTTGCTTTAACTAAATATTGCTTGTTTTGGCATTGAGATATCTCGCACCCCGCCTCACTGCCGCTTAATAAATAATTATTCGAGTTAGGGTATATATTGTCTACGCCCGAAGCTGTCCATTGTTGCAAGCCCTGAATCTGCGGGCAGTTTATGCGCGTGATCAGGAGCAACGAAAAGCCCAAAAGCCACTAATTTATTCGTTGCAATATCCTAGTAATGACACATTATTCCGTCATGGTCTTCCAAACTGAGGGGCCAAGGCAGTTTAAAAATCCGGGCATAACGTCCGACCAGCGGTATGGTCGGTGAGGGCTTTTTGTGCCTTGAAAGCGATTTCCGCCCGCCCAAGCACTATCATGTATGGCCTGACCTGAGCCTCGCCTGCAGAATATGCGAGCACATTTTGCAGGCTCACGACCGACGCACTTACAGGCGCTTCTTCGGCGGCTTGTATTTACATTTGGGAAAGGTTGAGCAGGATTGGAACTTTCCGTATGGCCCTAAACGCCATATCAACTCACCAACTTTACAGCCTGGGCACGATGGGCCTTTAGCCTTGGCTGGAATTTGCTGAGTACCCGCTGCGGCGCTCCGCTCAGCGGCTACTGGCTGTTTAATCTTCTGTCCGTTCTCATCACAGGGAGCTACGACACCTTCGTCGATCAACTCTTGCAGGAAAGATGAGCGGCGCCCTGCGACGGTGAACATTGCGACGCTGCGCCTGGCCCTCGTGAGTGCGACGTAGAAAAGCCGACGCTCCTCACTGGATGGAAAGGTATCGCCCTGCGGCATGACCAAGGACAGCAGTGGGTCGTCAACTTTAACGTTTGGAAACCCACGCATGACCATGCCTGGGAGAATCACATAGTCAGCCTCGTCCCCCTTTGAGGTATGCACGGTCTTGAATCTGAATGCCATGCGATCCCCAAACCGTTGCTGCCAATCGTCACTCAGGAATTTGGCGTCCAGCTTGTAGCGCCCCAGCACGAAGACGCTCACTTTTCCGCCTCGCCCCAAAGGCACTCTCCCCTCGCAGATCTGCTGGTAGAGACGCTCGACATACTTATCAACCGCTTGGGCTACCTTGTTTCGGTGTCCGACCTGTATAGCCTGGAAGGCCGGCCCAATGGGCGCCGTCACAGAGTTCACGTTCTTCTTGAACTGCGCAGGGTTCTTCGATACGAATCGGCTTGAGACGTCACAAATGGCCTGCGGGCATCTGAACGTCGTTTCAAGCCGGAGAACCTGGCCATGGCCGTACCAGGGTTTGAAACCTGTCATCACGGAAACGTCAGCACCCGCGAAGCGATTGATCGATTGCCAGTCGTCCCCAACGGCGAACAGAAACCGATTAGGCTGCCGAACGAGGGCCTTGCAAAGGCGGGCTCGTGCTCGCGATGCGTCCTGATACTCATCGGCCATAACCAAGTCGTACGGCGACCGGTGCCCTGCCTCCAAATACCCTGCAGCCTTGTTAATCATGTCTTCGAAGTCGATTCCGCTCTCTGCGGCCAAGGCCTTGTCCCATTTCTTGAGCACCGGGATCAGCAGGTCAACGAAAATGTTGAATCTGTACTCGAAGGCGCCGCTGTCCATCTCTGCCAAGCGAACCTTCAAATCCTGTTCCGTGTAGCAGTTGCTTTTAAAATGGTTGATGAACGTACGGATCAGCCCGAGCAGGTCGGCATGCTTGATGGGTTCCAGACCATTGGGAGGGATTGGGCGATCAGGGTTTGGATCAAGCTTGATGCCTCTGCCGGTGAGCTCTTTCGCTAGATGAGTGAAGGCCTCCCCATTGCGCACTTGATGAGAGAGCGTTTCGATCAGTTGTGTTCCCTTCTGCTTGTGGATCTGACGCTTCCAAGCCACCCCGTCCAGGTATTTCTTGAATTGCTCAGGCGGCTGGCCATCTTCATCCAGAGCAAAATGCTCATGGTAAAGATTAAGACCTGGGTAGTAGAAATCCGGGAAGTACTGACGATGTTCTGACGTCGCGGTCGGGTGCTCGTATGCACGTTCGTACTGGTAGTCGACCCCGTTGTAAAAAAGCCAGTTGGCAATGATGCACTCTTCCTGGCTGGCCACCTCCTCGCCTTTTAGGGTGACCAGTTTTCCCTCGCCGTCCGAGTTTGTCGTATCGAAGAGCTTGTCGTTGCTTGAAAGCGGTAGGTGTCGTCCAAAAACTAAACGGAAAATATCCCAGCGGGTGCGGAACGCTGGGCACTCATCTTTGAGGTCGTCGACAATGTCGGATAGCTTGGCCAACACGAGTTTCTTTTTGCGAGCCCATGCAGGCACATGAGGTGTGCTTCCGGTAGCTGAGCCTATGATCTTCAGCCCTAGCGAATGGAACGTCATGGCTGCAATCTCGATGCTAGGCTTGCCAAGGCGTTCAAGAGAGGCATTGGCCCGCGCTTGAAGCTCTTCAGCCGCATCCCTGTTGTAAGCCAGCATGACGATAGACTTGGGGCTGACAATCCCCCGATGCATGGCATAGATGGCCTTGGCGACCATCGTGGATGTCTTGCCGGAGCCCGCTGACGCGACCACCTGCACTCGGTTGTCAAAGCACACCACCGCCTCTGCCTGCTCGTCAGTCAAAGGCTTACTTTCTACCTTGTCGAAAAGCTGCCGGCAGTCACGAAGCTCTCGCTTCGTGTGCAGCTTGTTGCGCTCTTCCCATGTGCTCGCCCAATCGGACGTCCACCGTTCGATATCGAGCTGAGCTTGGGTATACCCATCATTCAGATGAGCCCTTACCTCTGGGGTTTCAAGCAGCTCTTTCAGGGCCGCTACGCTCAACTCCAGGCTTGGTTTGCTCCCCAGTAACGCTTGCTGGTTTTCATGGGTAAGCCAGCGGTGCTTTTGATCAGCGGTAGCTAAGGCATGGTCAACTTCTGCGAGCCACTGGGACAGCTTGGCGTAGTAGGAATCGAAGCGTTGGCAGCGGGATCGTTTGAGGAGATCGCTCACCGCGCGGTGCAGAGCCGGAGCGCGTAGGTTCGAGAGTCCACCAAAGCGCACGCCCGTTCCTGCGGGCCACACGAGTTCCGACCAGAGCATGCGGCGTTTGATTTCAAAGCTTGGCAGCGTTTCAGGCGCTATGTGGTATTGCTCCCCACCGGCGGCCACCACAAGACGATCGCTCTCGACGAGGAGGCGCCAGTTGGCTGATCTAGTCAGTAAGCGCCCTAGCCAGGATGGCGTCCATTCCAAAAACATGCACGATTCCTACGCTCAAATAGGCGCAATTCTACCCCAATCTTCAGGGCTTTCGGACGTGCGCATGGATAGGTTCAGATCTCGGGTCTGGAACTGTCCCGGCTGGCAATGTGCTGGCGAATACTGCGACCAAGCACTGGTCTGTGATCATGCGCCTGCTGTTATGTACACCTGGATGCCCTCTATGCACTGAACCTTTAATGCCTCCAGGCTTCCCGGGCTGCGCGCTCCGGCTGTCCTGGGCAGCGTTGGGGGCAACGGCATGGCGGCTAACTTAAGTCCTCCCTACCCTTCGAGTTCAAAGCTGATTTCCCGGAAAGCGGAAGTTATGATGCTCTCTACGCATCCGCCGACGTCGAGCGCCGCCGGGCAAGCATGGAGCTGTTCAAACGTGACAATCGCGCGGTATTTTTCTCGCCATCTACGTCTTGAAAACAACGAGTCATCGAGCTGCTCAGCCATCGTTGATGAGGCTGGTCTTCTTGCCATTGCAGGCCCCAAGGTCATATTGGGGGAGCCGGGCATGGGTAAAAGCCAGCTGATTGAGGAATTAGGGCGGCGCTTAGACGTCCGGCCAATCACCGCGCAACGGTTCATCGCCAGCGGCAACCCGGGGCGTTTTCATCTTCCTGGTAAACCTCTGTTGATAGATGGGCTCGACGAAGCCATGGCGCGGCGGGATAGCGATGCTGTGGATATGGTGTTAGGGAAGCTTGAGGATGCCGGGCATCCCGACTTCATCCTTTGCTGCAGGTCGAGAGAATGGCAGGCACGCAATGTTGTGAACCTGGCGCAAATTTATGGCTCAGAGCCCAGCATCCTAACCATCGAAGCGTTTACGAGGCTGGATGCCTTTGCTTTCATGCGCCAGCTCTATCCAGAGCTCGATGTGGATCACATCCTTGATCACCTGGAGGATCAAGGGATCTCCGAGCTCTATCAGAATCCTCTGACTCTTAGCCTCATTGGCAAAGTCGCTGTTGCTGACAGGACTCTCCCTGCTACACGTGCGGGCCTTTTTGAACGGGTGTGCACTCTACTCTGGCCTGAACATGACCCTCACCGTATTGACGACGCGCTTGGCCTTCTTTCTGAAGAGCAAGCGCTTTCGGCCGCTGGGGCTCTCTGCGCGGGATTGCTGCTCGCGAGCGGGGACGCGATCAGTCGCTCCGGCCCTAATCATCTCGTAGTAGGGGATGTCAGGCTTGCCGAGCTCAGCGAGCTACCCGAGGCGGAAGCCGCACAAGCGGTTTTTTCCTCAAAGCTGTTCCAGACTGTTGGCCCGGAACGGGCAAAGCCCATGCACCGCGTGGTTGCAGAATTTCTCGGCGCGCGATGGCTGTCAAAGGTTGCAAGAACCACCCAAGCACAGAAGAGAGTGCTCGCTCAGTTTCGCACCGGCGGTAGCGTGCCTGCGAGTTTGCGAGGTCTGCACGCATGGTTGTCTTACCACAGCCCTGCTATGTCATCTGCGGTGATTGCAGCCGACCCATATGGCGTGCTGCGGTATGGCGAGACGGCGAACCTCACGGCAGAGCAAGCTCAAAGCATGCTCGACGCGCTTTCATCCCTGTCACAAACAGATCCTTTTTTTAGATCCCATGACTGGGGCAGTCATAAGGCCAGTGGCCTGATGCATGAGCACTTGGCAAGCAAAATCGAGACGATCATTACATCGCCGGACAGCAATGTTCACTTAAGGGCCCTTCTGATCGAGGGCATCAATGGTACTCCGCTAGCCAAGTCGCTCGAAGACGCGCTTAACGGCGTGGTGTTCTCGGATCGTTATGCTTTTTCAGAGCGCAAGCATGCCGTGCAGGCGCTACTGCCAACCTGTGACCGGGTACGCCGGCAGAGCATGATTGAACGCTTACATGAGACCTACACTGACGTGTCGTTCGAGCTTGCGCTACTCATCATCGAGGCGACTGACTTTGACGTAAGCGATGAGCTTCTTGCCATGAATATCCTGGCGTGCTCAGGGCTATATGTTTGTTCGCTGCCCAGAGCAACCTCACGGACATCTGGCGGATTGTACTGGCTACCGTTCAGCCAAAAACTGGCTCTCACTAGGATTCCAAAGCTGCTGAGCCTGCTCACTGAGCAATGCATTCCGGTCGACATCAGTGAGACTGAGCCACCAGGCTACCTGGTCGGTCTCATCGCGCTGCTTATAAGTCGGGTCATCGCTGAAAACGTACTCACCACCTGCCCAGAAGATGCAGCGCTTCTCTGGAACTGGCTAGGCGCTATGCATCGGCTAGATCTTTACGATGTACCAGAGAGGAAAACACTCAACGCCCATCTCGACAATGCCGACGACCTCAGGCGTGCCGTCCAGCAATATGTGCTGCATGATCTGGAGCCTGCCAGCTCTGTCTGGTCACAGAATTGTGATCTGGAAGATCGCCTTTTGGGGCTTGCAAGCCGCAAGTCCGACTTGATCTTTTTTCTGGAGCAACTGGCTCTCTTTAGCACTCAGGATGAGAAAGCCCGGGCGCAATGGCGTGATTTGATGTTGATAGCGTGTAGAAATCGCACGTTTGACCCTGATGTTCGAGCTGTCAGTCGAAAATTTCAACGGGATGACCCTGAGCTGGAGGCCTACGTCTACACGCTCGAAAATCCAGTCAAATCCGAACTTGCGATTCGAAGAGAATTGAGACAGGCGGAGCGATTAGAAGCGCTCCGCGTTCAGTATGCAGCCGATAGTGATCACTATCTTCAGAACCGTTCAGCTCTGCGAAATGGCGATTTGCGGGAGATACTCCATGCGGCCAGATACTACCTAGGCCACCGCGACGTTTACGACGTGCACCTTAACTCAGTTGAGGCCCTCACGGCGTGGCTTGGTGCCGAGTTCGCCGAGGATGCCCTTGTAGGCTTTGAGGCCGTGCTACACCGCGATGACCTTCCTTCTCCCCATGATGTGGCTCACAGCCCTGCTGAGGAGAAGGTCTGGAATTACTGCTTCCCTATGGTTGCCGGATTACTGACTAGGCTGCGCGCGGGTGGAGGGTTCTCAGACATCCCAACGCCCGTTCTCCTATCCGCTTTGATTGCTTGCTTGCACAATCAGATAGCGTTTGTCCCCGACAACCTTTCGTCCCTGTGCGAAGCACTCGAACACGAGTTATTTGGCAACCATGACTTGCCAAGGCGAGACACCCTGAGTCGTTATGACTTCGCTTGGCTGTGCCTTGAGCCCTGCATCAAGGCTGGCAAACCACAAATCTCAGCGATGAATGCAATCTTCTCCCAACCCCAGTGGCATGCAACCGCTGCTCACCTTTCTGCGGCCTGGCTCAGCGACCAGCTCGTGATGGGAGAATCGGTTGAGAACAGGATGATCCATCTCTTGGTCGCACCAGAACATCTGCACGAGATGGGCGCGATCGCGAAGCTTTACTCGGACGTTGAATTCAGCTCCGTCAGTCGGATGCTCGTGTGGCGGGCCGTAGATTTTCTGGTCAGCTTTAATGAGTCCAGGGAGGCTCTTGCGGTAATTGGCAAAGATCATCCGGATTTCATTTGGCCCATCATTAGGCTTATACCCGGAGAGCGCCGAGGGCAAAAGCGTGTACTCGATACCGCTCAAGTCAAATGGATCGTATCCAATTTTCGAGGATCCTGGCCGCGCCAGAACAGGCCGTGGGTGAGTGACGGAAGTCAATCTCCTTTTGAGGCTGCCAGTTTCGTTCGATCAATGATCCAGCGGCTCGCAGACGACACCTCGATCGAGGCAATTGAAGCCCTGCAGGAGCTGATTGCAGGGCCGGAGGACAGCTACACCCTAGATCTTTTACATATGGCGGCCGAGCAGCGGCAGAAGCGTGCAGAGGAAGACTTCGCTCCCCTTCAGCCGTGTGCTTTGAGTGCTCTGCTTCGTGAGGGGCCGCCGACAAACATGGTCGATCTCAGAGCACTGGTGCTCGATGAGCTTTCTGTGATTCAGAAAAAATTGTTGGGTGATGACCTTGACCGGGTAAGCATGTTCTGGGGCGACAATGGTGTGCCCTACATTGAGAACATGTGCAGAGACCGATTTGCCATGCTGATCAGTCGAGAGCTGGAGCAGTTCGGTATCCGGGAGCTCACGGAGGCCGACATGCCCAAGTCCAAGCGAGTGGATCTCGCGTTTGCCTGCGGTGACCTTCAGCTGCCAATTGAGATCAAGTGCCAGTGGCATGACGAGGTTTGGCAAGGTGCAATCCACCAATTGCATGATCGCTATCTGATTGATTGGCGCTCGCATGGCTGTGGGATTTACCTGGTGTTCTGGTTTGGGGAGCTGCCGTCCAACACAGGAAAAAGACTGCAGGCTCCGCCCTCGGGCGTCCCCACTCCCCGTACCCCTGAGGCCATGCGGCAAGCCTTGATAGAGTGCCTGCCGGAAGCGTTGCGATCTCAGATTGATGTGGTGGTCATAGATATGGAAGCGGGAAGAACAAACCTCACGCCTCTATCGGATGCCGGATAAGGCTCCAGAACTGAGAGTGGTTCAGGGGCGAGAGCAGAGCTAAACGTCTGCCTCAGCAGACCACCCTGGGTACTACCGGCTTCGCCTGGAAGGCTTCACGGGCGGTTTAGGGACGTCCTGTGTGGGGACGGCAGACTCCTGCTGCAGCACTCCAGCAGAGGTCTCTGCTGGCTCGGCGTCCTGGCATTCGAGTTGAACCTCTAGGTCGAGCAGGCGCCGCGTTAGATCACCTTCACGATTCGTGGCCAGAGCAGCGGAAATGTTGAGCGTTTTGACCTCCTCCCTTAGCTCCAGCACTTGGGTCTTATGGTGTTCGATGATCGCAGCGGCCCTCGCGTCGGATAGCGTCAAGGCCTGAACCTGACTGGTGAGAAGCTCTACCTTGTCGCTTTGCGCGTGTAAGGCTTTTGCCTGTTGGCGTGCCTCGCCTATCAAGTGCTCGTTATCTCGACTCAAACGTGTCAGCTCATCCTGTTTGACCACGAGTGACTCTCTAACCTGACGCAATTCCCCCTGGGTTAGTTGAAGCTGGCTTTCGTGACGACGCTGGTCTTGCTCCCGTTGCTCTTTTGTAGCTTCGCGGTAATGCTCAAGGGCGTTACGGGCATGAATATGCTTTTCCTCCAGGGATTGAATCTGCTCATCCCGTTCCTGGATACGACGCTCTAGGTCATCACGCGCCTGGTTCAATTGAGCGTTACGGCCAAGCTCTTCACGCAGGGACGTTTCACTCACCTGGAGCGCCGCAGTTTGAGCCTCCAAGGCCGACTGTTGAGCCTCGAATTGCCGCTTTAACGTCGCGAACTCGCCCTCCAAGCGTTGGTTGCGCTCCTCACGATCACGAAGCTGTTCATCAAACTTGGCTTGGGCGACAGTCAACGCCTCACTGCCCTCCTCCATCACTTGGTCAAGAAGGCTCTCAACACTCGCCTTCAGCGCACTGCCTATGCGGTCGCGTAGCTCGATGACCGGACGCTCAGCCGCATCCAGCTCTTTCAGATAGCGAGAAATCGTGGACTTGGAGCCCGTATTTCCGAGTTCTACCCGCACGCTGTCGATGCTCGGGTGCATGCCCTTGGCTAGCAAGGCCTGTCTCGCCTTTTGCACCAGCGCTTTGTTGATTCCACCCCGAGCCATGGATCCACTCCTACGATTTCGTACTGTGTTACATGTCATGTAATTACGTGACACGATATAGGAACTCTAGCTGATTTTACGAGCGGATTCTAGGAGCCTATAATGGAGCCTTATGGCTTCTAGGAAGCCGATTCTGCTATTTGAGCGTCCAGATACCCTGCTCTCGGCACCAACCCTCCGATTTCAAGGTCAAGCGAGATGGACAAGGCGAATCGATACCTACAGGCGGGAACCCGGGAAAACACACGCAAGAGCTACCGGGCTGCCATTGAGCACTTCGAAGTAACCTGGGGTAGCTATCTCCCTACGACAGCAGATGGGATCGTTCGCTATCTCGCCGAATACGCTGACAAGCTGTCACTGAACACTCTCAAGCAACGCCTGGCGGCCTTAGCGCAGTGGCATATCACCCAGGGCTTTCCCGATCCGACGAAATCTCCAAATGTGCGCCAGATGATCAAAGGCATCAGGGTTGTGCACCCCACGAGGGTCAAGCAGGCCGCCCCGCTATTGATCAGGCATTTGGAGCAGGCGATTGAATGGCTGGAAAGTGAAGCAGCGGCTGCTCTGAAACGTGGCGACTACAAATCGCTCGTGCGCCACCGCCGGTCGGTCGCAATGGTGCTTATTGGATTCTGGAGAGGATTTCGTGGCGACGAGCTCGCCAGGCTGACTGTTGAAAATACAGAGGCATCAAGCGGTGAGGTCATCAGCTTTTACTTGCCCTACACCAAGGGTGACCGCGCTCATGAAGGCCAGACCTTTCAAACGCCGGCGCTGACAAACCTCTGCCCTGTCGAGGCGTACATCAATTGGATTACTGTTTCGGGCCTCACCAAGGGGCCGGTGTTCCAGCGTATCGACCGCTGGGGTAACCTTTCAGGCAAAGCCATTCAGCCCCACAGCCTTATCCCGCTCCTGCGCCGTATCTTCAAGGAAGCTGGCTTGCCCGAGGCGCTCTACACCAGCCACTCGATGCGCCGGGGATTTGCGACTTGGGCGTCGGCGAATGGCTGGGACATCAAGGCGCTAATGGGCTATGTCGGGTGGAAGGACATTAAATCTGCCCTGCGCTATGTGGACTCAAGCGTATCGTTTGGAGGACTTGCCGTAAGGTCGGGTACAGTGCACCTGAACACTTTCTGAGTCTTGCTCAAGTGATGCGTACAGACGGGTGCCCTGCCCCCCTTCCGAAGCAACCCGTTATCGAAATTCTGCATTGCAAAACCACGGGTCATCCGCCAAGGCCTCGTAGAGCACCTTCTTCCATCCATTTACCAGCAGGTCATCGGCGCGGGCGGCTGCACGGAGGAAGTCTGCAAAAGCACCAAGAGGCTGTCGGGTAAAGTAAAGGGTATGCATATCCATTAGAAAGCCGACTTCTGTGCCTGCCTGGATGCTGTAGCGCTTGGCGATTCCAAACAATTCAAAATGGTTGGCTGCCCGCGCTTTGTCCTCCTCCGACCAGTTTTCCGGTGGATTGACGAAGTAAGTGATCGTGCAGGGCGCGGTATGGGTCACGGAAACACTGATCCACCGTTCCTCGAAAAACTGCCGCTTGTCCAGGTATGGATGAAGCAATTGCTGGTGCGGGTGGTCGACCAGGGGGTTGCGCTTGTCAGTATTGCAATCGCGACAAGCTGGGATCAAGTTGTGGGGGACAATTGCCAGCTTTGGATAATTGGCTTTTGGCAAATAATGATCCAGTGTTCGTGGTTGCCCTATCCCACCACATGTTGGGCAGTGATCACCCGCAGCAACCAAGATGACGTCGTAGAGTGCTCGACCAGGCTCCCTCTGCACCATGTAATATTCATACAAGTTGACCAATTCGCTTTTCCGAACGTCATCGACAACGAAAGGATCCTCCCCACGCCCCACCCTTAAAGATGGTAGCTGCCAAGTGGAACCTACGGATGCTCGCTCAATGAACTCGGCAGCGTTGGTTTTTATGCTTGGAAGGATACCTCTCATCCTTTCTCTCTGTTGATCATCGATGATCGCGGAGATACAGGTCAGAAACGCGTCCTCAGGAGAGCAGTCGGGGCCCGTGAGTTGCTTCATACTTGCGCCTTAGAATCACGCTCAGCGATAAGCGCTCTAAGGATTGCCTGGGCCTCAAGCCCCAGTCTTCCCCCGAATTTCCGCAAGATGACATCAAAACTATGTCCCTCGGCGGCTTCTGCAGCAAGCAGGGTGTGAAAGCCGGAAGACGCCACCTCCAAGCCAAAAACTTCCCGAGTCAGAATTCCTACATTCTCGCCGAACGTCTCAACTGTTGGTCGTTGTGCGGCGGCTACCAGGTGAGAACGATGAATTTTCCACACGCATGAGGCGGGTATTTCCTGAAGCACCACCGGAGAATGAGTGGCCACGATCGCTACACCGTTACGATCAAGGAGCAATTCACTCAACGCCCGGATAAGGGCCGATAGAAGCGGCGGATGCAGGTGGCTTTCGGGCTCATCCATTAAAACGAGAGTTTTTTCCTCGACCCGCTCTACAAGCTTTGTGATGGTCAACAAAACGATTGAATGGCCAGAGCTGAGATTAGAAAAAATCTCGTTAGCTGCGGTCATCCATTCCTCGCCACTCAAGGACAGCAGCCTGTCGAATCCCAAGCCTGCGAAATTCTCATCAGATTGCAGGGTTTTGACGGCTTGCCTCCAACGATCACGCTTATACGCATCTCGTAGACAGCCTCTCATCCCTTCAATGAAGTCAGATTTCAATACATCACGACGCTTCAACTCATGCCACGCGTCTTCACCTTTTGACTTCAATCCGACGTAGAAAAAGCAGGTGCCCTTAGCCGGGTCAGGCTGCTCTGGTGGCGGGTCGAAAGGGTCAAACGCGCTGAACGATACGAGCAACACGCTGCTAAAAAAGTCTGGGGCAATGATCGCCCGTTGTTGGCCCCAAAACTGAACCTGATGGATCGCATCCGCACCAGTGTGGCCATCATGGATGGCTTTGATGATGCCATTCAAGATAGTGGTTTTCCCGATGCCATTGCGCCCGATTAGCGCATGGACATTCGTCAGGGGCGTTGAGTCAACGCTTACGTCGAAGCTCAACTCAATTCCCGCAGTAGAGTTGTCAGCCTGCTTCGTGTAAACGAAAGAAAAGTTTGTCCGGACAGCGCCACCCAGAAGGACTCGCGCAAACTGGTTCTTTACGCTGGTCAAGCTGACATCCCGCAGCAAAGAGACTGAGAGCACTGGCTCGTCTTTTATCGCTTCGAGGATTTCAGGATTGGCAACGATGTCGTTCATCGCCGCAAGGAAGCTGAACCGCAGATCCCCAGAGGACGAATTGGCGATTTTTTGGTAGTACTCGACACCAGTGCCCAGTGAGAAAAAGCCTTCAGGAAGGTTTTGGAAAGTGTCGGGAAGCTTGGAGCGCGTCGTAGTGGCGATGTCCTGCCCTTTAAACCCGATTTTGACGTTTTGAAGGTCGTGGGCCTCGCCGAATTCGTCGTATACGAGCACATGGAACATTGTGACAAAGCTGTGATCGTTCCAGCGGTCAAATTTGAGATACGCAGTGCTGATCTTCCCGCTCGGGAATTTGTCATCCCTGCCTATGATATGGAATTCCATTCTTCCCTGTTCCTGAGGAGCACGAGGCTCAGCGGCTGACTCGGATTCCGCCTATGGTTGCACTTCAGCTCCGGAACTACAAATCAGTGAGCATTAGCCCGTGGATTGAGCTTGGTGCCCTTTCTGCTAGTCGTCAGCTACAGTTCCATGACCTAGCAGTGGCTCACGGCCATCGCCTTAACTCAGGGAAGATCCCATGCGCATCCAGCATCTGGAGCTTGCGAATTTCCGCAAGCTTAAATCCGTTAGAATCGACTTGGCGGCCGAAACCACCCTTCTAGTGGGCGCCAACAACAGCGGCAAATCTTCAGCAATGCTGGCACTACGCAAATTCTTGGTTAAGCCGACGACGTTCCGACTGCAGGATCTCACCCTCTGCCATATCGCCACGCTCGATGCGATTGGCCAGGAGTGGGAACAGGCCGATGACAGCTTCGCTATTCCTGCATCCAACGCTTGGGCTGAGTGGCTGCCAACGTTGGACGTTTGGCTACGAGCTGCTCAGGGCGAGCTCCACCACATCCGCGACCTGATTCCGAATTTCTCCTGGTCAGGCGGCATGGTAGGTATGCGATTTCGGCTGGAGCCTGATGATCTTCCAACGCTCTACTCCGACTATCGAAAAGAACGGGCACGGGTCGCTACGCTTCTGGAGGAAATTGAAAATCAGGCTGCTGATGGCCAAGTGCGCCCGACCCTCCAATTATGGCCGCAGAACCTGCATGACTACCTCAACCGGCGCTTGGCCAAGGCGTTTAAAGTGCGTTGGTACCGCCTTGATCCAGATAAGCTTTCGCCACCTAACGCAGAAACCAGGACTGCCAATCTTCAACCGCTGAGTGATATGGCAATCCCGCTGGAGCGGAATCCCCTACTTAACTTGATCAGAGTTCACGAGATCAATGCGCAGCGCGGTTTCGGGGACAGCGCCGATGAGGGACAAGACGAAAGTAAACCCGGAAGCGGCAGGAAGCTTTCTGAACAGTTACGCACTTATTATCGTCGCCACCTTGACCCCGGTGATAGCCCGGATGTGCATGACCTAGAGGCCTTGCGGGCGATTGAAGCGGCTCAAAGTGCCTTCGACAGCAGGCTCTCTGTCAGCTTTGCGCCAGCACTGAGAGAGGTCGCAGGTCTCGGCTACCCGAACAACAGCGATCCGAACATCAAAGTAGCAACTCGTCTCGCGCCAACAGACGGAATGGATCATGAGGCGGCTGTACTATTTGAGTTGGACTCTGTCGCAGGAGCACCAGGGGAACCGCGCCTGAGCCTCCCCGAGACATCCAATGGCCTTGGCTACCAAAACCTCATTTCCATGATATTCCGTCTCATGGCGTTTCGAGATGACTGGCTTAGGAAATCTCGTACCCCTGAGGAGCGCAGCGCCGCCAACGTTGAGCCAATCCATCTCGTACTGGTCGAAGAGCCTGAGGCTCACCTGCACGTTCAAGTGCAGCAAGCCTTCATCAAGCATGCGTACCACGTGCTGTGCAACGATCCTCTACTTGAGGAGTTTCCAAACCTGAGAAGTCAGCTGGTTGTGAGTTCCCATTCAAGCCATGTCGCGCATGAAATCGAGTACGAGCACCTTCGTTACTTTCGGCGGCTCCCATCCGGGATGGCGAATATCCCGATACCGGTATCCACGGTCTCGAACCTGAGCACGGTGTTTGGCCAACCCGGGAAGACCAAGGAATTCGTCACACGATACCTCCGGGCGCATCATGCCGATCTTTTCTTCGCTGACGCGGTAATCCTGGTCGAAGGCGCGGCAGAGCGCATGATCCTTCCCCATTTCCTGCGCGAGCATTTCAAGTTCCTCGACCAGTGCTACATCACTATTCTCGACATCGGCGGAAGTCATGCTCATCGCCTCAGACCACTGATTGATGCCCTGGGGATTGCGACCTTGGTAATCACTGACCTCGACGCAGGAAAAGCCAAGGCGGCACAGCCAGTTGCTCGGGGGGCCGGGCAAATCACGAATAACCCTACCGTCCGCCACTGGATGCGCGTGGTTGGACGTGGTCATGATGTGGATACATTGCTAGACCTCCCTGCCGAGCAGAAGGTGGAAGAGATCGATGCGCTCTATTCGATCAGAATCGCCTACCAAACCCCTATCACCATTCGTCTGCCAAAAACCGGAGCACAAACCGAGGCCTTGCCCAATACATTTGAGGACAGCTTGGTATTGAGCAACGTCGAGCGTTTTGCTGGGAAATCACGTCGTGGGCTGATGCGTGCGTTCAGTGAGGCCGTCCAGACCGCCGACACGGCTCAAGTACTGGGTGAAGCGTTGTTCGAGAAGCTACGTACAGGCGACAAGGCAGAGTTTGCCCTGGAGATCCTGGGCGATCCAGAATTCAGTCAACTCGTGGTTCCCACTTACATCCGTGAAGGCCTGACCTGGCTGCAGTCGAAGCTGGAACTCAAACGCAAAGACCTTCTGGTGGTTCCACCCGCAATCGTCGAGGTGACAGAAGAATGAGTCCGTCAGCGCCGGAGCGCGATAACCCCATTCGTGATGCTGACGACATTATCCGAGAATGCCTGGATCTGGATCACCCACGTAGTTTTTTCCTCTACGCCGGCGCGGGGTCGGGGAAAACCCATTCTCTGGTAACCGCTGTCAGGGAGCTGAAATCACGCGCGCAAAAGAGACTGACCTTCGAAGGGCGTCAGGTTGCGATCATTACCTACACCAACGCAGCATGCGAGGAGATTGCTCGCCGGCTGGAGCATGATCCCTTAGTGGTCGTTTCAACCATCCACGCATTTTCATGGCGAATGATCCAAGGTTTCAATGACGACATTCGCGATTGGCTTCGCACCAAACTCGCTGAAAGCATCGAGGAACTGAAAGACAAAATCGCAAAAGCTCGGGATCCCAACAATAAAACCGCTCGCGCCAATCGTGCATCTCTAGAGAGTAAAACGCGCCGACTTGCGGGGTTAGATGAGGTTCTCAGCTTCACCTATAGCCCCACCGGAGAAAATCGGGGACGCCAAGCCTTGAACCACGCCGAGGTCATTCAGATGGCGGCTGCATTTATCCAGCGTCCACCTTTGCTGGACGTGATGGCCGATCAGCATCCTGTACTTCTAATTGACGAAAGCCAGGACACCTACGGCCCTCTCATGGACGCGTTCCTGACCGCTCAATCGCTGATCCCGAATCGGTTTTGTCTTGGGCTATTGGGCGACACCATGCAGCGGATTTACAACGATGGCAAAGAGCAATTGGAACAGGCAATACCCGCCGAGTGGGCCACCCCCGAAAAGCCAGTAAATAGAAGGTGTCCAACGAGAGTAGTGGAGCTCATCAACGTCATCCGCAGCGCCGCCGATGATCATCAACAGGATCCAAAGCCTGGTGCGATTCAAGGGTCAGTGCGCATGTTCTGTACCCGGCAACCTGCAAATGGCGGCTTTGAGTTGGAGAGCCAGATTGCTCAACGAATGGCGCAAATTACAGGCGATGAGCAGTGGGCAGCAGGAGCATCTGAGCGCAAAACACTGATCCTTGAGCACAAAATGGCCGGTCGGCGCCTAGGATTTGAGGGCATTTTTACTCCTCTTTACGCAGTTGAGCACCTGCGTACCAGCCTGCTGGATGGAACGCTGCCGATTCTTAAATTGTTCTTCGACGGGGTGATGCCGATTTTGGACGGCGCCAGGAGCAGCGAATTCGCACTCATGGAAGCTGCGCGGATGAGATCACCTCTCCTCGACAGTGAGCACATGAAAGCGGCCCCTGATCAGTTGGGGTTACTTCAACAAGTCGGTGCCGGTTGCCAAACCTTGTGCGATTTGGTTGCAGGCAATGATCCATCTTTGGCCGATGTCGTGCTGGTGCTGGCGGAAACAGGTCTACTCGAAATACCCGATCGTCTCGCAGCTGCCCTGGCACAGGGTGTGACTGATGAAGAACCGCCCGAGACAGTTGATCGTGAAGCACTTGAAGTACACGCCTACCGTATCCTGTTGGGACGGCGATATTCTGAAATGGTGGCATTCGCTGGATACGCTCAGGGCTTGTCACCCTTCGATACTCACCAGGGTGTCAAAGGCTTGGAGTTTCCACGAGTCATGGTGATTCTCAATGATGAAGAGGCCGGAGGGTTCCTCTTCAGCTACGAAAAACTGTTGGGCGTTAAGGCTCCGTCCGACAGTGATATCAAAAATCAGCGCGCTGGAAAGGATGATGCGCTATCCCGAACGCGCCGCCTGCTTTACGTCACCTGCAGCCGGGCAGAGAAAAGCCTGGCGATTGTGGTTTATACAGCTCAACCGGAAATCGCCAAAGAGCGCGTAGTCGAGGCTCGTTGGCTCGAAGCAGACGAAATAGAGATCATCTGAACCGCTAGGTTGGGCCCTCTCCGCCTCGCGCACCCCGATGCGCTAGCGGAGAGCGCTGGCCGTTGACGGGCCCAGCCCACGCCGTTGTGTCCACGGCTTGTATCTCAAATCAATGGCTGTTGTTCAGGACAACCATCTCAGCGAACTCCAGCAGGCTCGTCATCTGCCCGCCTCCCCTACGACCGAGGTGGTGGCCTGCGATGCCGATGGCCGTTGGGCCATCACGATCACATCGGATCGAGTCGCCGATCATATGCACCACGTCCCCGGATCCGAACGCGGCACCTGGGTTGACTCCCAGTTGATCACACGCCCATTTGTAGATCTGAGGCTCGGGCTTTAGGAAGCCCAGTTGATAGCTGTATGCGTAGACATCAAGGTTGGGGAACAGGCTACTTACGACTGCACCATAGGGCTGAGCGAGGTTGGAGCATATGGCGATGGCCACGCTGTGCTTTTGCAGCAATTCGATGCCGGCCAAAGCATCCGCATAGGGTTCCATGCTGGCCAAATCGGTATCCAGCACTGCCTGAATTTCAGCCAGACGCCCCTGAGACAGATGGATACCCAGGTGCTCCGCCGCGCCCTCAAGGCCGCAATCCAGCGTCATTACGAGACGGGCATCATTTGGCGTGGGACGTCGTCCTTGGCGAAGCCCCTCCTTGAACAACAGGCGATAAGGTTGAACCGATGCCTGGCTGGAAAGGATTGTTCCGAAGGCGTCCAAAATCACTGCTTTGATCGTCATGATGTCCCCGACTTAGGATCAGACTCCAAGCTTACTACGGGTGCCAAAGGTGCGGATCTGCGAACCGAGGCTTCAGATGGCCACCAATGATTTATGGCGACTTGATGTGACGTCAGTCCACCCTGTCGCCGGTATGCCACGCTGAACGTGAGTTATTGCAGGGAATAGATTTCCGCTCCATCATCGGCTCGGAAGCGTTGAGTCAACTGCCTCGACGCGCGACTGACCGTGAGTAGAGTCAATGAGTATTACGGATAGCGGCGCATTCATACGAGAGGTCAAGAAGGCCCCTCAGATTTTCTACACCATTCACTACTCCTGCCAGAGCCTGTACGACGACAACGAAGGCCTCTCGCCCCGTATCACCTCCATTGCCATTACGCACTACGCGACCGGCCAGGCAGTTAGTTTCTCGACGCACTCCATAGCTGAGGAGCTTCGGATCGCCCGCGAGGACGTTCTTGGCAGTTTTGATTCGGTAGAGCTTCAGTTGCTAACTGGTTTCTATCAGTTCGTCCGTGATCGACGTGATAAGTACTGGGTGCACTGGAATATGCGCAACCTAACCTACGGCTTTGAACACCTTGAACATCGCTACCGAGCATTAGGGGGGAAAGATGCATCAGTCATCCCCGTGGAGCGACGGCTGAATCTGAATGATCTACTCGCAGACCGTTATGGCTCCAATTATGCGCATCACCCGAAGATGAAGTCATTGATGGAGCTCAACGGTGGCATCCCCCGGCATTTCCTTGAGGGCAAAGAGGAAATCCAGGCCTTTGAGAACAAGGAGTTCATCAGGATGCACAACTCAACGTTGTCAAAGGTTGGGTTTCTGAACTCCACCATCAGAAAAATGGTAACCGGAAAACTCCGAACTGCTTCGAGAGGATTTGGCGTTGCACTTGACCGTATTTTCGAAGGCAGGTCAGCCAAAGCGATTGCCCTGGTGGGTGCACTGCTTGGAATTGGAGTTGGGGCTTGGCAGTGTATTCTCTGGCTGAAAGGCGTCTAGCCGGCTCGGTGAGCAACTAGGCGATATGAGTCGGTGCCGGGGCGGCTCCAAAGCTGGTGATAGGTAGACCATGAGCACTGATGCAGAATTCGAGGCCATTAAAAGTCTCACCCGAGTAGCCCTACCTCAAAGCAACGCCTACCTGTTTCGTTTGGGTATTGCCTTGTATGGTTTCGCGTCGATCGCCAGCTTCATGGCCGAGGTTAGCTGCCACCTTGACTCCACTTTGAATCGGACGAAGCTTGAAGAGCAGATGGGGGGAGGATTGCTCAACGTCTTTCGACAGGCTGTGGAGAAAGGGGCTCTGTCCAACCCTGATGTCAGCGTACCTGGCCATTTGGCGGCTGACTTGTTTCAGGCGATGAACGCACAGCGCTCGGACATCATCCATGCCTATCCCATAACCAATCCTGAGGGGGAACAGATCCTCCATCGCCGCAAGGACAGTCAAGGCAAATACTTCGAGGTGACGGATGTATTTCTGGACAGCTTCAGTTCGCGCTTGCACGAGTTGACTCTGCAGCTGTACGCCATACGGAAGATCGTGCGGCCCGATCTGGGGGACTAAACGGCAATTACTTCTCAGCCCCCACCTGGCCTAGCTCAGAAGTCGTCGCTGCGCTCAAGGTCATTGGTCGCCGAGCAAAAACCATGGCACCCGATCCGGGAAAATTAGTGACGCGCAGATTGCTCCGATCCTCGTCGCCGGATTCTGAAGCGAGGCGTCATGAACCATCTGCGGCTTGCACACTTCCTCCCAGCGCTGAACGACATCCGCCACCGTCCAAACCTTTTGGCCAATCTGGAATACGTGGTTTATACCGTTGTGAACAAATGGCTGGCTGAATTCCAGGTAGCTTTGCGGAAGGAAGATTTTGAGGTGGGCGTGATCAAGGCTTGCCAGGTTGTAGTCCAGCTCTTCTTCGAGGGAGTGACGGCGACTGAGGAGTAGAACGAGCGCCAACGTTTCCGAAGGTGAACTGCTCAAGCGTTTTAATTGCGCAGGGTCTTTGTCTGCGCGCGCCTTGAGATAGTCGTACACATCCTCAGCCGACAGCAGCGGCCGAGCAAGTCGCCCGCCATGCTCAATCAGCGCGTTAATCAATGTACTGACCACTAATTCGGCGAGGCCGTTGAATTCATCAGTATTGGTGGCTGTGAGGAATGCAACCCAGTAAGGAGCCTCATCTTCGCTCATGCCCGCACTGGCGCTAGCGTAATGCGTGATTATCAGGCCACTCATCTCCTCCAGGGCCTTTCTGAGATTAGCGTCGCTAAGGCCAAGCTCCCGAGCCATATGCAAAGCTGCACCTGCCCAACCCAATATCCGGGAAATACGTTGCGGCAGGTAAAATAGGTCGGGAATTCCATGCCTGCACAACGAACTGGGGTTCTGCTGGAGCCCTTTCACGATGTCCCAAAGCAGGTACTCCACCTCTGCCACGATCTCATGGGCGAGCCCTCCCATACATTCGTGGGAGGCCCTGTCTTTCTGGGATGACTGAAGAAGCAGTGCAGCGCAGGTCGCGCTCAGTTCCACGCGGGAAAAGCTATTGGTGTGGCGCCGTGCCACTTTCTCCAATGATAGCCAGATACCGCCAATGAACGAGCCAGCTGCGTTGGGTATCTCGGCCAGACGATCAATGAACTTGGAAAGTACGTGGAAAAGGCGTTCAGGCGTGAGCTCATGCTCCGGGGCAAACATCAACTTGTAGAGTTCGGCAGAGTCGCTGCTGATGGCTTGCCCGGCAGGAGAAGCGGGAGAAATACCAGTGATCCCCAGCAGCGAGGACACTGAATTGTCGGAGGCATGCGGATTACCGAACAGAGGCATGGAGCCGTACAGGTTGACGCCCCATACGGATGGCATTTGTCTTCCCTGGGTTTGATCTGAGACGAACTGGGCGGCTGGACGGCCTATGTCCAGCAAATCAATCATGGGTGCTCGCGACCCCGTGTCGATCTCCCCGTCTAGCACCTTGAGCAACGCGAGGGTTCCATAGCCACCTCGATTGGTCTCACCAGCATACTGATCTGCCGCTGACGATACGAAGAATGAGACGCCGAATGTTTTGGCCTTGCCGATGACTTCTGGCTTGAGCAAGATACCCAGATTGGAAACCATTCCACCGGCCTGGCACGCATCAATGATGACATTGCAGTGGGCCGCTTTTAGTTCGTTGAAATATTCAAAAAGTCGACTGAGAGCAAAACCCGTAGTGGAAAGACGATCAGCGCGGGTATCGCTTAGGCAGAGGAAATAGCTGTCGTTCGCCTCGCCGCCATGGCCAGCAAAAAATAGCGTGAAGCTCTCGATTTCATCGTACCTGTCTTGTATCTGAAGTAGGGTCGCATCTAGCTCACCTCGACCCGGAGAACGGAGCAAGTAAGCATCCTCTGGAGCGATACTGCTCAATGACCCTGTCGACAGGGCAGAAAAAATCGAGAGCGCGTCACGCTCCGCGCCAGATAATGGGTCGAGCGGAGGAAAGCGGTAGTTATCACATCCGATGCTCAGTAAAACTTTAGCGGCCATCACTGCTCCCTAGTACGAAATTTAGCTTTTCGCGCAGCTTCCGCTGCCAAGGCCTGTGTGATTTTGATCTTCTTGACCTCCTCGACCCTGGCGAGCAGTTGCGGCTCGTGCAGCGAGGGATCTGAGTGGAGGCGCTTCGCGAGGCTGGGATGCATGCGAAATTCTGGCAGCGATACCTGGCCATCTCGGTCGACCGAGTATTCGACTGTCTCGATTGCCTTGAGCATCTGTTCACCCAGGGTACCTGCGGATCCATCAATGACATTGCCATGTTCTTCGCAGGTATCGGAGAGCATTCTGTAAAATGCTTTCGCATAGCTGTCCGCCATGCTATTGGATATCTCATCAACCGTGCGCTCGATGACGTCGAGCCTGCCCTCCATGATCTCCTCGAAGCGCAATCTTGTTTCGTGTTCGATCGTCTGCATCTGGTCAACGCGATCAGGATCGTAACTGTGGTGCGATTGCCACGATCCGCCATGACTGAATCGCTGGACGTCATCGCCCCCACCTACCTGTCGTTGTGCCCGGTTGAGCTTTTCCCCTGTGGCTTGCATGAATGCTTTCATTACCAGCTCTGCTTGCGCATCAAATGGGAAGGGATGGACTTTGTCCCGCATGTTTCACTCCTCGCAAAACCCTTGAGCGATCATAGGGCGGTACGTCCTAAGGAGTCATCTAGAGGGCGCTACGGCCCTCTAGCCGACCTCACAACCCCAGATCGCCCGAAAACCCCGCATCGCGCATAGCGTTGGTTGCATGCCCGTCCTGAATTAGTCTTTGCGTCAGATAACGGTACATTTGCCAGCGCAGCCGCATACGTATCTCAACGGCCCCGCCGTACTCGTAGTACCAGATTGACGGTGACGAAGCCAGAGCTTTGGTCAAGGCAGAATAAGCCGCTTGGCCAATGGCGTTGCGATGGATTCGCACCAAATCGTCCAGTCCGGATCGTCGCTGGAAACTCGACAATGCCTTCTCAATCTGCTTCGCCAGTTCCGCACTGTGAACGTCGGCGGCCATTGAGCATTGACAGGCCAGCTATGTTGCCAACTGCAAGTCGAGATGACGGAAAGCGCAATGCTAGCGTCGCCATCGTCATCTTCGGCCGGCCGACGTCCGGTCAAGCACCGCCTTCGAATGCCCGACCTCCCGCTCAATATCAACGAATACGCTTTCCAACCCTGGATAGCGACCGCTTGACCGGAGTTCCGCCACCAGTGATGACAGTTCAACGCCCTGTTCCGTCGACATTTGCAGATCGCAATACACGACATCTGTGCAGTCCCGAGCAGAAGCAATTCCACCACTAGGCCGATCGCGCTTAAGGACTGGGTGATCTTCAGGCACCAGCCCCAACGGGAGTGAGTTAATCAGCTCAACTGACGCCGGTCGGCGGTAGCCTTTCCCGAGCAGCACAAAGATGGTGTCTTCCGTTTCAAAGATCCCACGGCCATCGTATTCCACCGCCGGCCCTGTCCTAATGACGCTTCCCTTTCCATAGTCGCCAGCACTGTGAAGCGCAACGTGATACCCGAAGAGCACCATCGGCAGGCGCAGCGTAGGAGGAGGATCCCTATGTTGATCATCCGCATGCTGACCATGAAAGTCTGAGGTCTGGTCAGACGTAACCAGATTCGTCGCGTCGCCATTTTCCAGATCGAGCACAATCCATGAGAACAACGCGCAGTGGGGTTTCGAGGTTGTCGACCCTAGTATCTTCAGGCGCTCAGCATCAGCATAGGTCGCGCCCTCAATCTGCTCACCGCCTAGCCTGAGCACCTCATACAAATCCGTATTGGCCATGCTGCCTCCAGCAATCTTCAATGTGTGACAGGGGCGTAGAGAGTTCTATTGCGACCACTCGACAAGGTTCTACAGGTGAAAGATCAATGCACACTGTTAGATACGCACGGACGGACTCGGGGTAGCCGCCGCAAGCCCGCAAAGCTATTTCCGCGAGCCTCCACGAGAAAGTAATGACTCCGTCCACAGGTGCGTGCAATTTTGTAGTCGCCGTCCTCTATCAACTCCCTGACTTCCGAAGTGCAGATCAACCTCCCATCGGCGAATCGACCGCTGAGATCCATAAAAACTCGGCCTGTCAGGCATGGGTATTCAATTTCGGGCAGCCAGAGAATGGCGCTGACCGGGGCCTTGAACTTGAGCGCTGCTGCCGCAAGAACTGCAGGAGGCCAATCAAGCATCATCGTCATCATGGTCTTCTACCGAGTGCTCTGAAACGATTACATAATGATCGGCACCGTCCAAGGTTTGGAACAACTTGAAGGCACCCTGCGTTGCAACGAGCCTTACCTGGTGGGTGGCCACAGTTATCCCATTTGGGATCTCGCCAGATTGAGCGAAGTAAGCAGTGGCTGCGTAGCGATCACCTACCTTAGCGCCATTGCATAGATACGCATCTACAAAAACTCCCCAGTCGCAAGCCATCGCCTGCTCGACCTGGGCAGGTAGACGATCAGGTGCACCTGTTGCGCTTGTCGTTGCCGAGTGGCTGTCGATAGGGAAAATATTTGATTTCAAAACACAGGTGCTCTTCATAGGTTGGTTGGTAACTGGGTGTTCCTGGGTTTGGGCCTTCTTGCCTTTGCTTTCCTAGTTCAGCTTTAGAGCTCGATCTCATAACTGTCGTTAAAACCAGTGGCTTCCTTGGGGTAGCCACGAGGATTCGATACAACCCTGCACCCGGCAAGCTCTACGTCGACCGCTTCATGGGTATGGCCAAACACCCAGAGATCAGCCTGCTCAATGAGCAATGGCCAGTCGTTGGTGTAAGCGGCATTGAGATGACCTTGATGCTTGCCACCAACGACTGCCGGTGTCGGCGCATGGTGAGTAACCACAATCGTCTTGCCTGAATGGGGCTTGGCAATCTCTTCCGTCAGCCATTGTTTCGCCGCCCGATTCTTTTCGATGATGTCTGAGGGTCGTAAGCGCCGATAACCCGCGTCAGCACGGATGTACGTGAAGTCGTTTATCCATTCCCACGCCATCTTGCTGGCGGCCACTTGGTCTCCCGTGGCAGTGAAATCAGTCCATCCAGCCGTGCCAAGGATTCGCACGTCGCCAATGACCAGGGACTGGTTTTCTAGAATGTGCACATGAGGTGCCGCTGCATCGCGCATTTTCTGGAGTGTGCGATCGAGGTGGCCATCATAAAACTCATGGTTACCGACGACATACACGGTGGTGCAATTGAAGGTGTCATTGGCCCACCGGACGCCTCGGGCTTTTTTGTCGATATCCCCGGCGAGGATCACCAGGTCGATGCTCGCGTCCAACGGCGGTGGATCGAAGCGGTGAAACTCGGTGTGTAGATCTGAGTAAATGCGGATTTTCATAATATGGACGCAAGCAATATTGAGGCAATTTGAAGGCGTGAGATACGACCGGTTGACCGGTTGGCCAGGCTAGACGAGGGACGCTTAGGTCTTCCTTTTTTGCTTCCCAGTGGATCAATCGTTGAACGGTTTAGGCTTATATTGGATTACCCGGCGCGTCGACCTGATCAGTGAGCAGATCGGCTGGTTGTACAACCCCGCGCTGATACGCCTGCTGGTCGGGCTGCCCCTTCACTGTCCGCCAAACGTCCTGTGGCTGCCATGCCGGAAATCCGCGCATGACACCGAACCCAAAGCGAGTTACATAAATGCAAATATATACGGTAGAGTGTAACTGCGCAACATGGCCTGATCCTGCCTTTTGAGGACGGGACATGTCGCTGAAGGTGCCCCTTGCTGCAGTACTCCGGGCTTTGCGGGCCGCTAAGCGTTTGCCCCAGGAAGCACTGCCTGATGAAGGGAGTGCTAGGCAATACATCGGCGATCTTGAGCACGGCAAATCAAGCGTCACGCTCGACAAACTTGAGAAGCTCTCTGACTCGCTGGGCCTTAGCCCCGCTACCGTCGTGGCAGCGACGATGGTCGTCAAGGATGGCGGGAGCATCGAAACGATCCTTGCTCGTCTCTCCGAAGAGCTCAACGCCATTCAGGCGTCAGGACAACTAACACAGGCCCTCGCCCAGGTGGTCGATGGAAGGTTGGTCGACCGTCCCAGAGGCACAACCGTAAACGCCGACCTGCTCGCCAAGGTGCTCGCGTGCAAAGCGCGGGGCATGACCCAGGCTGAAACGGCTACGGAGCTGCAGGTGAACAAGGTTACTGTCCATAGATATTGGAAGCTGGGCTAGGCGAGTCGCCACGTACGCCAGCTGGATACCTAAAGCTGGCACACTGCAACGGCCAAATTGTCACCTGCGGCAACTACAGGTCTCGCAGACCGGGCGACATTGCATCTGCCCGGCACAGCTTCGGCTCAAACTCTACGACGATCTTCCCGACCTGTCTGTTAGATTCCATGTACCGATGAGCCGCGACGATCTGGTTGAACTTGAACACCTTGCCCACGATGGGCCGCAAGACGCCTTGTCCAGACCGTCAGTTATGAAATCCTTGGCACGATTTATACTCTCCTCATCCTGAGTAACCTCGAACAACTGGTAGCCCCGGATCATCAGGTCTTGCCAAGTAATCCCATCACCGGGAGGCTAATGTCAGTCGTCGCCAAAGCGCCGTACTGGTAGAAAATCCCAAGATAAGAGAGTGACCGCAGGATATTTCCTACCTCGGGGCCGCCAACAAGAACAAAGGCCATTCGAGCGCCCTTCCCATCCGTTATGCAGGCCACTTTAGCGACTAGATCCCCTTCAGAGATCGGCATCACGTGCGGCCCCGCCCGAATCCACTAGCGCCTGGCGCTTCTTCGAGGTACGTGTCAGAGCCACGGGAATAGCGCCCAGAGAATTGGCGATTTGAATAACTGCCAACCCCACACTGCTCGACGCAGCTATGATTAGCACGACCTCGTCCTTCTGAAGTTGGTCGATGTCGACCAACGCCCTTAGGCGGTGACGTACTTCATCCAGGTCGCAGTTGCTAATATGGAGGACAGTCCGGCAGGCTGCTTGACCAGCGTATGCGCTGGCGCGATTACGGCTTCGCCGTACATCCCGTAGTCGACAAAAGATGACGCCGGGATCACGTTTACTTCGTCGCCAACAGCAAAACTGGTCAGGCCTAATCCAGCCGATTCGATCGTGCCGGCTACAGACCGTAGCATTCCAACGTGGCTCTCGGCACGGCCAGCTTGGGATAGATGGTTGATAGCCAGTCGATCGGCGCGTTCGGATCGAAATCTTGTTCCATGCTTCGCAATTGCTTGAGGTGTGGAAAGTCCCTTGCCGCCGCACCTAGCGCCGCCATTGCCTCAGTGATGTCGCCAGAAAGCCGGTATCGCTCAACCAGCGCTAACGCCATGCAAGCTTCCACGTTGGGCGATACCTTGATGCCGGCGTTTGTATACCGTTTTTTGTAGTACTGATCGAACTGCTCCTGGTGCTCTGAAGGTGTCCACCCCGTATCACTTCCCATCAAGGCCTGGGCAATCAGCGAGTCGACACCTGGTTGATTCAGTAGGTCGACCTCTGGTTTTGTGAACTCCCGTCGGTTGGGCGCTGTTTGAAGAAAATAGTTAGCCAAATAGGAAAATGCCAAAAACGACACCCTCATGGGCGCGGACATCTGAGCCTGCAGTCTGGATCCTTTGTCTATGACAGGCGTTGGATGGCGAAGCTTGCGGTTGGGAAATTCGACCAAGCATTGATCAAGAAGGAGTACGAGCCCTTCCAGGTACCGTCGAGAAGTATGGGCGTTCAGGCCCTCGGGATCGTAAAGCCAGGCCGAAGGATCAAGCTTGATCCTCAGCAGGTGCGGGTTATCCCACTCGTAGTGATATGGCTCATGCTCCACCTTGTCCGCTTTGCGCACGTACTCGATGACCACCGCCCGTACGAGTCGAAACAACCCTTGGAAAGTGAAAGTCAGCTTGTCAGCATCTTCATAGGTTTCGCCGTGGCTTGTGAAATGCAGAAACTCTTTGGTTAGCGGCTTGAGGGTGTGGACGTAGTTGGAGCGCACGCCATACAGATTTTGCAGTGCCGCCTCCAGGTCGCGCCGGCCAATCGGATGCTTTTGGGCGTCGGCCTGAGCAGTGAAGTAGTCCGCTGGCAGGTGCGCCAAGATGAACTGCACAAAGCGATGACCCAAGCGCGGATAAATGACGTCCAGAACCGCATCCTTCACCGCTTGCGCAGGCTCGTCATCGATACCCGCCAGTGCCTTGTCCACTCCGCGCCGTTTGTCTTCAGGAACGTCGGGCCATTTGGGCTCATGCCCATCAAATTTCTGCACCAGAGATTCGATACACATGACCAGGAGCGTGTAGGCCAGATTGAGGTCGTCACTCATCCTATGGACGGCGGCAACATAGGTTCTGATCGACTGAATGACGGCGAGATAAGTCTCGCGCCGCAGCCCGATCAACTGCTCGGTGAAGTCTTCAAACGCTTTCATTTCTACAAGCGTGGCGCGCACTGAAGGGTCGTAGTACCGCATCAAGCGCTCACGCGGGTGCGATTCACCAGGCCGGCGTTTTTGATTCAGCAATCGCTCGACAATGTGGACATCGGGGGAGCAAATGACCTGTAAGCTGAACGAGGCAACGTCGGCAAAGTCATCGATGTAGGCGCCCATCGTCCTGGAGTGAAGAATGCCGGGAGCTGGTTCGGCAGCTTCCATGTACTCAGTCATCTCATACCCAAGCGCTGTCGGGGTATGCGAGGTGTCCATGCTGCTCAACCTACCCACCTTGGTGGTGACCTGGTCTACGACTGCGAGATCGAGGTTGGTGTAGACGACACCCTTAAGAAGAGTTGAACGTGGATTTTCACGGTTCGTGAACAGCTTTCCTGTCGCTGCTTGCAGCATGGGCACTCCCTGTCTGATGAACTACTGTGTTCGAACGGTGCATCGCGACGCGCCGGGGACGTAACGGCCTTCCATGGTAGCCGAGGCCACCGGTGAGTTTTAAAAATTTCCTGGCAACGCCGCCATCTGGGCCCACGCGTAGCATTCATCACCAAGCATGCTCTTCAGAAAATCATGAGATGTGTGAAACTTGACGGCGACTGGGCTGGTGAAATCGTTGATAGCGGCGTATGAACTGGCTTTGTCGCGGATGAATTTCAGCGCAAGAATGTCGTTAGGAAACTCGGGGGCATCCCATTTCGAATAAGGTTTGTCTACCTCCCCCATCCTAGCCAAGTCATACCACGCTCGCAGCTTGATCAATGGGTTCAGAAGTAGAACCCCGTCGTCCCGACGCCGCCACGCGTTCTCGCGGGCAAACGCCTCAATCATTCCTGGATTCGCAGCGTCATAGGCTTCCCAGGCTGAAGGGAGAATCGTGATCCCGATCCATTTTTCCTTCTGTTCCGCCTGGTAGGCTTCGATCAGAGCTTTACCGAAATAGACCTGATGTCGGCCAGAAGAGTCGAGTTCGACCTCGAACTCACCGAATGAAATCGCGCCTCTAGCGGGAATACCAGCAGCTAGCAAGGCGGACAAGACCATTCCGCCAATGGCATAGATATCCAGGAATGCCCAGTCACCATACCCTTTTGGGTCTTGGTAGAACACAAACGTGTCAGAGAAATAGATGGTTTTAAATAAGGCATTGAGTTCTTCCCATCGCCCGAAAGTCTGAAGAGCATTATCGACGACGGCGTAAAATTCTTTGACGGATTTTGTTTCTACAAGCTCGCTGAAACCCAGGATATCAAGAAAAAGCAAATAGCGCCCTTGGCTCAAAATAAAACTCCATTTTTTATGCTAAGAAAGTCACAAACGAAAGCTAACAAATACACCAGTAGCACGTGCCTTGCACAGATTTAGCTTTTATGTCTTCGGCCTGCCCTACAGAAAATAATTGAGCACATGACGCAGACCAAGTAAGCTCCTAATGCCTGCGACCAGAAAGCCAGATCATCGACTCCTTCTCAAAGTGTCTCCTGCTATGAGCCTGAACGCGTAGCCCTAAACTCATTTAGTATTCTTGCGCCGTTTAGATGTCGCTTTGCTTTTTTGTTCAGTGACTGCTGGGAGTCTTGCTGCACGACCTGGATCAAGCAATGTCATTATGTCGATTGGTTTAAAGTCATAATCGTTCGCAAGGGCGTCGAGTTCCGCAAGAAAGCGGGCAGCCTTCACAACTTCCGGATCTCGAAGAAGAGGAACTATCGCCTCATACTCCAAGGTGATTCTATTGCTCAACTCGAAGAACTCTTGAACACTAGTCATTGGTTTTCTCCTCACTGGCAGGCTCATCACTATCTGCCTCCGCCACCAGGGCCGGCACTGGTGAATCGATGACTGGCTTAGGGGGTAAGCCCACAGTGAGCATGGCATCACTGTCGAGCACGGGCTCCCTCTTAACGCAGGGAGTACCATTACCGCCATTCGGCTGCAGCCGGTCGATCAAGTCCAGCAACCCTGAGGTCGTGCGCGTCTTCATGCATAAAGGGCCGTCAGGTGCTTCAGCTCCTCTACTCCCAGCTACGGTACCGTTTGCACTGCCAGCGGAGCTTTTGTACCTGGACTCAAGAAGATCAAATACCTGAGCGAACGTGTAGCCATGCTCCTTGGCTAGCGCCTCCAGCCGAAGGTAAAACTCGACGTCGAGTTTGTAATCAACCTCTTCCTGTTGCTTCTCTAGCCCGCGCAAGGCCAATTCAAGCTCGTGCTGCTTGCGTCTAAACTCAACGAGCGTGTGTGTTCTGACCATGCATGGCTCCGGCTATCTGGTACTCCTACCCCTGGGCGACTCATGAGGTTCCTGTCTTATTATAGTGAGGTTAAGAGCTAAGCAACACCCTTGCAAGGGAACCGTTCTAATTGGAATTAATGCATAATATTCAATAAGTTAGATCGCTAATCGTTACCACCCGCTACCATTGGTCGGACACCAGACTGCGCTGGATCATGAGCAGAAAATTCAACATGAAGGCGTTTCAAGATCGCCAGAACCCCTTCGGCAGACTGTTCGCACCCACGCAACAATCCCACTCGCATGCTGGCGCCACCCTTGAATCGCTTCTTGTCAATTTATCAATTAAGTTTGGTTGCGACTGAGTGTCGGCGTTGCTCAGAAAGCCTCAGCCACCCAGCGTTCTTCAGCGAAAAAACACATTTTGAAGGAACGCCAAGAAGTATCGACTAGTGCTCGTCAATCTAGCCCATTGAATTAACTATATTTTTTGCGACTACGATTTTTTGCGGTCACGAACAGAAGCACCACTCAATTTAATTGAAAACCGATATTGAGCGCTGCCTCCTGTGACCCGCCCGAGCCTATTTATGTCCGATCCTCCTCGCCCGCTTCGACTCCAGAGTATTCAGGTCGTTTGTTCCCTTCAGCACCTTCCTGACCACTCTAGCTATCGCTGGCCGCTCCAAGGATGCACCCGGGAGTCCTCCCCTACGCGGTCAGTCCATGATCAGTTCTTCATGACGCGCAGTTCGTCCTTGGAGCCGCGCGGTACGCAGGCATTATTGACCACCTGTATCGTCGCCCGATGATTAAGGTATTGGGCTACGCGCCCCACGCTTTCTACTTGAGCTGGAGATAGTCTCGGGCGACCGTTGCTACGCCCTGATCAGTAAGTAGTACATAGATGTGAAGTCCGCGAACCTCACGCATGTAGCTCAGCAACTGCCCTTCCTTCAGCTTGGGTTGGCTTGGGTCATTGACGAGTAAGATTGAGTCTTCGTACCAACCTTCCGGGTGCTCGTAGCCTGCAACTTTTCTTGGCGATCGAGGCTTACCTACATCAGCGAAGCCAAACGGATCATCAGGATCAGAGGCATCTTGTGACGTCTCCGAAACCGCATATTCAACGACGTAACTGCCAAATGTACCTTCCTGACTCCCGGCCATGCTGCTGTCGAATTCAACCAGCATTCGGCTTTCTCGCCTCAATTCGGTCAATGCGAGTTCGAGCAGGCTGGATATGCCTGACGCACTCTCTGCCTCCACCGTAATCTTCAACTTTTTCAAGAGTTCTCTCCTTTGAGTTATTTGTCGTCAGCCACAGTTGGAAGTGTAAAGCCCCCGTGCGGCATAAAAACTGCCATCCGTTGCCTCAGAGCCCCGGGGAGGCTCGAAACAGGTTGACACTGATCCGGTTACTACTGCCCTGCCCTTCTACATTACTTTCGACGACTCGCGGGAAAAATGGTCTCATCAATGGCCCAGGCAACTGCCTTCAGGTCTTTCTCATCGAAGATAACCCGCGCATGCCTCAAGTATGCAGAGATTTGTGACCAGCTGTACGCCAGTGTGCCCAAGGTAGCAATCTCCGATCTGTTCACGGGGAATGGTGTCGAATAGGCCCGAGTTGTGTCCCTGATAAAAACAGCCTCCACATCGGAGATCAGCTCGAAACTCACCCCAAGCATCCAATACGCAACCGCGAGATCACGAGGCTTAGCAGAGTCTGGCCTGAGACTATCCCGAACCTCGCCATGTAGTTTTTTCTTGAGCCCGGCATGAGGTTTGGTTAGACGATAGAAAAAATATGAGCGAGCAAAACCCTGGGTCTTGCTCTCATCTGAATCCTGTAGCCAAAATGCCAGCAGGAACTCTGCTGCGCGCCTGGTCGGGGTGGATGTTTCTGACAGCGAGTAGAACCAGAACTGAACCCGCTCTGTTAGATGGACGAGGCAAGAGTTATCAGCGCTGACGAATTCCGGATTCGAGTGCTGAAGCGGAAAGCTGGACGTCAACCGAGCTGCCGGGCTTTGCACATGCTCTTTGAAAGCGACCCAGGCCTTGTTCAAGACCGTGAAGTTCCGCGTTTCAAGCCGCTGCAGCATCACCCCGCCTTCATGATTCACGCATACGCAGCTACGCGACTTTTGCCACACCAGCCGCCACACAGGATTCAAGCCCGCACAGAGGTCTGCGTGAAAGCACTGTGGGCAATAGTTCAAGGCGTTTGGATAGGCTACTAATGCATCATCCGTTTCCTTGAACTGCTTTGAAATCAACAATCGCTCGCGAGGAGAGAAATGGCTAAGAAGCTCCAGATTCGCGTACTGCCGATCAGGGTCGACGCTACCTTTGCTGCATAGCAGCATGAAGTTTTCCGCAAACAGGCTGTCAGCAGAATTCCGGGGCACCAAACTACTTCTCGCAGCCCAAGACGAAAACGTTTCATCCAATACGGGAGTCACTGGTTCCTGGATAGGTACCTGGACGTGATCTGGCTCGTATCTCCTTTCCTGGCTCACCTCGTGTGCATCCAGGCAGTACCAGTCCGGCTCGCCAACAGTGTCAATCGAAGCAGTCATCTCCATGAGGAGGTGATCCATGACATCTACAGCAGCGCCGATGCGACCGCCGGAGCGCTCATGAACGACGGTCGTGTCCACTGCAACCAAAACGTCTGGGGCGTACCTGTCCACTAACCCAGCTTTTACATCCGCGAGAAACTGGTCAAAACCCGGGCCTCCCACCATAGGTTCAAGCGTGAAAATGCGATGCTTGATCGAGGCGGTTTTGAAGCTCGCGCTCAGCGTGGAAATGGCATCTGGCAGACCGCAGAACAAAAAACCCTTCTGCCTGAAACTCTTTACCCAATGAGACATGATCCAGAAGTTGGTATTTGCCTCCTTGCTGCCCTTTAGATAATTCTGAACATCATGAACTATAGACGTCTCGTAGTTTCGGGCGTTCAGCACGGCATGCTGTACTTGGCCCAGCTCGGTCATGACCGAGTCAACCTTGGTTGCGAGCTCGCCAGGCATGCCAGCCGCAATACTCAGCGCGTGCCTGAAATCAGTCGGTTCTAGCGTCGTGCCCCCGAGTACCGAGAGGACGTTCTGGCCTTCTAGACTTAAGAGAGACGCTAGGTGGAGCAGCAATGCGGTGGCTCCAGTTCCTGCCGGCGCAGCCAGCAGCAGAACCTCTCGTTCAGGTGCGCTGGGGGTTGCCTGTGAAGCGGTCTGTGACTCGGCTGGCTGAGTGACTGTACGAAAGTGCTCAAGGCACTGCTCCAAGACCTTTTGGTTGCCTGAGGCATCTGACCATTTCTCTGATTTGATCGTCATTGAGCCTGGTTCTCAATCCCGTAGCCATGAATCCTTAAATTCTAATTTTTCAAATTCTGTGCTCTCAGGGGAGCCAGGGCATCACGCGTACCACCTCGGCTAGAGCCCTGTCTCGGAAATACGTTCTCTTTGGGCGAGTGGCTCGCGTGTTCCGCGAACGCGCCGCGACGAGCCATAGCAGGCCTATGGCGAGGAGTGGCAATCCCGGCCAGGCCCCTAAGACTTCGCCAAAAGTTTCGAGACAGGACACTAGAGTCATCGCTGCTGCCCGTGCAGCTTCGTCTCCCGTCAGCCCTGCAACGTCGTTTCCGAGCAGACAACATTCAGTCGCAATGACGATAACGGTGCTCACGCAAAAGGGCCTAAGTCCGGTCGAGCATAGTCGTTTAGATTTATCTCTTCGATGACGTTCTTCATTGCGTTAACAGTGCTAACCAATATCTCCGGATTGACATATTCTTGCCCGGTCTCAACTGCCGCGCGACATGCTTCACGAGTCAGATCAGCCACCGCACGGCGCGAGTTATAAATAACCAATTTCTTTCGAACAGTAGTAGTTGTGAGCGTGTTTTTCTCAAGTATTTTAAAGAAGTCATCATTGAGTACGGAACGCTGCTCTAGCGGCATGAGTGCCAAGTACCCTTTAATAAATGACCTGCCCTCATCATCATTCTTCCAATAGCTTAGAGAACCCACTCGAATGTTGAATCTTGACTTGAGTGTTTCATCATTGTCAAACAAAGCATACATTTCGTCTGGCGTTCCAGCTAAAACAACATTTAGCTGCCATTCGTGCCCGGCCAGCCCCTTTATTGAGCCCAGCTCACGATTCACAGGCGCCCCAGTTAAAGCGAGCCTTAACATCGGAGCCTCGTCAATAAAAACCCCGCGTACGTTATGCTCCCGAACCAAAGTCTTAGCCAAGCCCACATCTCGATAGCTAAGATTCAATGGGCGTGTATGAAACCGTTCCCCGATTGCAGCCAGGAACAGCTTCATCACGCTGAGGTTTGCACTGTTTTTAACCAGGTCGAGATAAATGATCTTGCCCGGCCAATCCGACGCAGGATCAAAGCTTCGCTTTTCCCAGTTCACTCCAATCGTCGACTTGCCTAAGCCAGGAAGAGCGATGAGCGACATCCCGGCGTTTGACGTATTTCTGGGGGACGCGAGTAGCCGCTTGGCACTGTGCTCAACAGCCATCGCTGTGGGGTAGGTAAGGAATACGTCACGCATGCACGCAAGCGCCCGCTCCTCACGAGAAAGCTCCAGTAGCGCTAATGCCTGCGGGCTTAAGTGGGTCACATGTCATACCCCATCATGACTGGTATAGGGCCTTGGTGAGGCTTTGCAGGCGCTTTGGGCTCCAAGAGTGAGCTGGATGCAGGCTGATTGATCTCGCACATCTTGTCTTCAAGATCCCGGCTTTCCTGCAGCCGACGTTCCTGCTGTTGAGTCAGAAGGGACTGCTTGAGGTGATGTTGTTCCTGCATAGCTTGAAGTCCTTCAGGGGTATGCTGGCCTACTGGAAGTCCGGATTTGCGCTGGATATTCCACTCCATCATCGTTTTCGGATAACTATCTTCGTTGATAAGTTTGACAGGAACCCATAGCCCTTCGTCCATCACCCACGCCCTATACAAGTTGCCGTAATCGAGCTTAAGAGTTACCGGCTCTCCGACTCTGTTCCAGTACGGGCCGGGCTCATACAACAACCCAAGAGTCAGAAGCCCCTCACGCCTTACATGTATGTTCCTCTGATGGAGCATATCGATCTTGAACTGGGTTGCATCTTTGACAACTGGGGGCGTTCGTATTACACCGTCTTTTTCGCCAAAGTCTCTCATCCAACGCTGATTGGGCGTCAAACCATCCTCACCAGGACGTTCGTGCAGAATGCATATTTGGGTAATAATAAGAATAAACAGGTCTTTTATGGAGTATTCCGCAAGTTTCTCTGGGTTTTCTCCCCTTGCGATTTTCCTACTCGATGCTATCGCTCCGTTCAACGTCTGAATGAAATAACGGTTCACCACACCAATCTTACGCTCTACCTTGCCACCGCTCTGTGGCCGCATCCTACGCTCGTGACGTATGTCATTTTTTGCGAGCGTTGCAAGCACAGTTTTGGCATTGAGATCGCCCCCACCATCTGTCCTCAATCTGGACAACTTTCCGTACTGTATCCATTTAAACCGTGCAGAAAGCGCGAACTCCGCCAGCAGTTCATCTTTAGGCTGTAATGCCATGAAGAACGCATTCGCGAGTGTGTTTCTTGACGGCGCAGCGTACGATAACCAGAATCCTAAATAGGATTCGGTATGGTCATCACTGATGATGGTCAGGTTCGGTCGCCCCAGTACTTTTCCAGTATCAGGATCGACCGCTTGGCAGTCGAGTGGACTGTTATCAGCCTGTCCAAGCTGAAGGGCATGCTGCGTGACGGTACCAAACGGAAAAGAGTCGAATTGATCCCGCGCTACAACAGGGCCTTGGTTATTGGCAACTGCTTTGCGCATGGATGACTGGGCACACCGTCTTTCAACCGTGGAGGCTGAAGGCGGATTCTTCGAAATAGCGTTGCACTCCCACCGGACACGGTTGAGTACAGCGACTACAGAGGCACCCGGCCCCTTGTAGTCTTCATCGATCGCTTTCGCCAGAATCTCTTCAACCTCATCCTCTAGCCGGGTATCGCCCTTTCTTCGTCCAGAAACACCGGGCACCAGCGCTTCCCATGATTGCCATTCTCGATAGCGGCGCAGCAGATCATTCAGAACCGTTCGCCCGATGCTCAGTTTTTGCTCAGCCTGCTCTTTGGTGATCTGTCCCAGATACAGTGGTTTGATCACTTCCTCCCGTGCAGTCCCCACAAGAATTTGTTCAGGGGTATATGGGGAAACAGGTCTGACCTCATTGTCAGGCTCGGCGTTTTCGACACCAACGTCACTTGCCGCGCGGATTTGTTCAACGGCCTTGGTACTGATCTTGTGAACCTTGCTCTTAGGTACCTCAATTGGAGACGCAGGTAACCCGGAGAGTTTGACCAGGTAACAGCCCCGCTCCGGAACATCGCCGACTATTAGGTAGATGCCCTCCAAACCATCCACAAAAACTGCTTCACCTATTGAAAATTCCATAGCTATCGCCCGATCATTTCGAGGAGCAATGAACGATGCCGGCTATGCAACCGGTCTCTGACAAACCCGAGTGTTGGCGGATCGATGTCCAGCAGGTCACATTTGACGCAGACGTCTCGCCATAGAGCTTTCAGTGAGTAGTGAGGGGTCAGGTACTGTGATTCCTGCAGGATGAGAAAGTAAGTGATTGATTTGATCCGATACGTGGCCCCTTCGTCCTTGGTAATGGCAAGGTACTCTGCAAACTCGCAAGCAGGATTTGATTCGAACACGGGCTTAGCTGAGGCCCTGGACTTTTTGCGAGAGGCTCGGACGATTTTGTCCATATGCTTTCGGAAGGCCCCGACCGGATCCGTTGACAGGGTCAGCCGCTCCTCGGGCAGAGCCAACTGGAGTCCATTAGACAGTTTGCAGAGACGTACGACCCCGCCGCGCTGCTTCCACATAGCTTCTACGACCAGCAGATCGGACGCCGTACCCACTGAGCAAAAATCGCCGACAGAGACCATCCATTCATGCTCCAATCGTGCACCTGACGCCTAAGCATAGGTCGCCTTCGGAGGCATGGTCGTACCGCTGATCCAAAAAAAACGGAGGTTCATAAGCTATTGATTTATATGAACGTTACTTCACTAAACTCCGTTTTCTTGTGACAAAAAAACGGATGTTAGTGATGAAATTTGAAAAAATGGCGCAATTTCAAGGAGCTGAGTGGTGAACGGAGGTATGTGAAATTGGACAAAGCGAGTCATTCCGTGTGCGGTAACCAAAAATGCTCGCACGCTGGCGCTGGGTGCTACACCAATTGACCAAACGGCTCTGGTTCAGGGCGAGCCTGTTTTCCTTGCTGGGTATTGCGACCGCGTTACTCGCCGTTGTCTTCAAGGACTACATTCCCGAGTCGTTGCCCGCCCGCATGGGTGCCGACGCCGTCGATAAGATATTGGGCATCATTGCCTCAAGCATGCTCGCGGTCACGACCTTTTCGTTAAGCACCATGGTCAGCGCCTACGGTGCGGCGAGCAACGGCGTGACGCCCCGTGCCACAACCCTGGTGATTGGCTCCTCCTACGATAAGCGCGTCGGTACTCTCAGCTCAGCACACAGCCCGCCGCCTTCGCGATTTCTCAAGGTCAGGGATCCGCCAAGGGCTTGTGCCAGTTGCTGTGCGATAGCCAGCCCCAGGCCCGTGCCGCCGGTGCTGCGGTTGCGCGAATTTTCCACGCGGTAAAATGGCTCAATCACCCGGGCCAGCTCCTCTTCGGCGATGCCGGGGCCACGATCCATCACGGTCACCGAGAGGCTGTCGCCCTCCTTCGGCTCGACCCGCAGTTGCGCTGCACCGGCGAATTTGAGCGCGTTATCCGTGAGGTTTACCAGCACTCGGCGCAGCGCGTGGGGCCGCGTTTGAATCACTGCGTTGCTTTTGCCGCTGAGCTGCACGTCCTTGCCCATGTCCTGGTAGTCGAACACGAGGCTGTCGAGGAATGAATCAAGATCGGTACGGCGGCTTTCCTCGGTGGCGCCATGCACGCTGCGGGCATAGGCAACGCCTTCACGCACCAGGTGTTCCATCTCGCCGAGGTCATTCCACAATTTGTCTTTGTCGCCGCAGTCGTCCATCAATTCGGCACGCAGTTTCATGCGCGTGATTGGGGTTTGCAGGTCGTGGGAAATCGCCGCCAACAGTTGCATGCGCTCTTTCAGATAGGCCGCAATGCGCGCCTGCATGGCATTGAAGGCGATGGCAGCGTGTGCGACTTCGGTCGGGCCTTGTTCATCCAGATGCACCGGGTGAGTGTTGGGATCGAGGTTTTCCACGGCCTGGGCCAGCCGGGTCAGCGGGCGTATGGCAATACGCACAGCCAGCCACGCGCATAGAATCATCAAAGCCAACTGGCCCAGCAAAACCACCGGCAGCCACGGCGACAACGGCACCATCGAGGGGCGCACGTCGATGGTCACCGGGCTGCCGTCGGCCAGTTTCAGATGGACCTGGAAATGTTTGATAGGCCCGGGAATGTCTGTCACGGTCATCGGGTAATCCTTGCCGATGGCCTCCTTGATCGAGGTCACTGCAATCGGCGTGTCACGCAGAGCGACGCCTGGCGAGCCTTCGTCGAGCAAATAGCGGTAATTGCGTCGATCCAGTTGTTTCAACCAACTCATGCGTTCCTCGGCGGGCAAGCGGTCAAGGATGGCAATGGACGTCGATACATCGGTTTCCAGGTTACCGAGCATGGTGTTTTTTGCGGTTTCGTAACGCTCGTAATACTGCACGCCGAAGGACAAGGCCTGCGACAGGGTCAGCCCTACCAGAAAGATCAGCGACAGCCGCGAGATGAGGGTACGAGGCCAATGCAGCGAAGGCTTCATGCCGGTGCTCCAAGCACTTGCACCGGCAGCGAGAAGACATACCCCTCGCTGCGTACAGTTTTGATGTAAGCCGGCTCGCGAGCATCGTCAAGCAGGCGTTGGCGCAGGCGGCTGACCAGCAGATCAATGGAACGATCGAACAGGTCGGCGTCACGGCCCTGGGTCAGGTTGAGCAACTGGTCGCGATTGAGTACCCGCTGCGGATGGTCGAGGAACACCCGCAGCAGGCGATATTCAGCGCCGCTGAGGGCGACCATGGTGCCGTCTTCATCAAGCAGATGGCGGGCGGAGGTGTCCAGGCGCCAGCGCCCGAACCCCAGCCACCTTCCCGTTTCGGTAACGACCAGGTTGGGCGGCAGCATGCGCGTACGGCGCAGCACAGCGTTGATGCGCGCCAGCAATTCACGGGCGGCGAACGGCTTGACCAGGTAATCGTCAGCGCCCATTTCCAAACCGATGATGCGGTCGGTTTCGTCGTTGCGGGCGGTCAGCATCAGCACCGGCGTGGCCTTGTGTTTGCCGGCGCGAATGTCGCGGCAGAGCACCAGGCCATCGTCGCCGGGCATCATGATGTCAAGCACGATCAGGTCTACCGGCGTGGACTCGAGAAACGAGCGCATCTGGCGGCCATCCGCAACCACGGTCGTGCGCAGGCCGTTCTTCTTCAGGTAGTTGCCTACCATCTCTCGAATCTCACGGTCATCGTCCACGATGAGGATGTGATCAACGTGTTCCATGGGCCAAGCCTCTGTTAATGGGAATTGCGGCTCAGTCTATAGAGGCTGAGCTCGTTCGCCCGCGGCGGTTTGTATTGCAGTGTATCTGCTGTGGCGAAGGATACATGCAGAGGCAAAAACAACAATTTCCTAGGTTTTGTATGGCTGTGTATCGGGACGGGGTCCTGATACGAACCGATTTATCCGCGCCTGTTTTTGACACAGACGAGATACCTCGCGGGCTTCTAATGAGCCACATCGAGGCCAACCCAAGCGCCTCGGCTCAACTGAACGACCCAACCCTTGAAGCCTTGAGGAAACGACCATGAACACCAATACCCTCTATGCCACTTGCCTGTTTGCCGCACTGAATATCTGCACCTTCTCGGCCCGCGCCGAAGCCGACGTCACGCCGCAGACCTACACCTACGGCACGCACCTGGACATCCAGAAAGTGGTGGCATTGACACAGGATGCCGGGGCTGCCTGCGGCATTGTCGATGCCCAGCTGACCTACCTGAATTCGCAGGGCAAGACCGAGATCCTGAACTATCGCAAATTTGCCGAGTGCCACAGCGATAACTGAGCCCGGCCCACATTTCATCAGGAGACCCTTATGTTCCTCATCGCATTCCTGGGCGGCTTATTGACCGTCCTCAGCCCTTGTATCCTGCCGGTCGTGCCATTTCTGTTCGCGGGTATCGACCGCACACGCTCGTCGATCCTGCTTACCCTTGGTGGCATGGTCCTGACCTTCGCGCTGATTTCCAGCCTGGCCGTGGTCAGCAGTGAATGGGTGATTCAGGCCAACAACACCGGGCGTCATGTGGCACTGGTGGTGATGGCGCTGTTTGCCTTGTCGTTGATCTCGGCGCGAATCAGTGGCTGGCTGGCCAGCCCGTTCGTGTTACTGGGCAATCGCCTCGACCCCCAGACGCGCAACATGTCCGGGCCGCTGGGTTCGCTGATGATCGGCGTCGCCACTGGCCTGCTCTGGGCGCCGTGCGCCGGGCCTATTCTCGGGGTGATCCTTACCGGCGCCATGCTGCAAGGCGCCAATGCGCAAACCAGCCTGCTGCTGGTGGCCTACGGCCTGGGCAGTGCACTGTCGTTGGGTATGCTGATTTTTGCCGGACGCGGTTTAGTCAATCGCCTGAAGGCCTCGATTCCGGTCACGGGTTGGCTGCGGCGCGCCACCGGTTTTGCGGTCCTGGCCGCAGCGCTGATGATTTCTACCGGTGCCGACAAGACGCTGTTGGCCGGGGCGTCGTTCGAAGGCGTCAGCGTGCTGGAAAAAGGCGTGCTGCAAAGCGTCCCCAAAGTCGTCGAATACCTGGTAAGCAAGGCCAAGGCCGAACCCACCCTCGACAACGCCCAAGGCCCGATGCCGTCGCTGTCCGGCGCGGTGGAATGGCTCAATTCGCCCGCGCTGACCAGTGAATCGCTCAGAGGCAAAGTGGTGCTCGTCGATTTCTGGACTTACGACTGCATCAATTGCCAGCACACCCTGCCGTACGTGAAGGACTGGGCGCAGAAGTACGAGAAGGATGGCTTGGTGGTAATCGGCGTCCACACCCCGGAATACGGTTTTGAACGCATCATCAGCAATGTCAGGGATCAGGTGAAAAAGCTCGGAATCACTTACCCGGTAGCCATCGATAACAACTACGCGATCTGGCGAAACTTCGATAACCAGTACTGGCCCGCGCACTACCTGATCGACGCCAAAGGGCAAGTGCGTTTCACCCACTTCGGAGAAGGTCGCTACGAGACGCAGGAAAAGATGATTCAGCAACTGCTGCAGGAGGCGAAAGCTCCAGCCGCGTAACCCTTGAAAATCCATGGCCCACAGGCAACGCGCTGTGGGCCATTAGCTTTTTCTCCTGCGGCCTGGGTTGCGCGACCACCCTCTCCCGCCGACACGGGACTGCTTTACCCCGCCGAACGGCGCCAGCAGCTCTGTCGAAATTCTGTTGATCAACACCGAGCCGGCGTAGAGCGCTGAAAACGCCGCTTCGCCCTTGGCGTGTCATTTCGCGGTAGCGGCTTTTTCGATGAGGCGGACAACCGGTTCCGGGTTCGAAACCATCACCACATGGGAAGCGCCCTTGACCACCTCCACGGCTTTGGCAGCGGCGCGCTTGGCCATGAATGCCATGGCTTGCGGGGGAATGTTCTTGTCCTTGTCGCCGTAGATGTACCAGGACGGAATGTGCTTCCAGGCAGGGCTGCCGGACGCTTCGTTGAGCGCCGCTTCCGTTACCGGGCGTTGGGTGGCGGCCATCAATGCTGCCTCTTTCGCGGGGACGTCAGCGGCGAACTGGTTGTGAAACTTGTCCTGCTGGATGTACAAGTCCTTGCCCCCATCGGCCAGCGGTACAGGCGCAGCCAGCGTTGGGCCCAGCGTGCTGCCCGGGAATTTGCCGGCCAGCCCGGCGACGGTTTCCCCGGCCTCAGGTGCAAACGCACTGACGTAAACCAGGGCTTTGACGTTGGCATGATCGTTGGCCGCATCACTGATAACGTTGCCGCCATAGGAATGGCCGACCAACACCACCGGCGAATGAATGCTCGTCAGCAATGCCGAGATTGCCGAACCATCGCTTTTTACACCGCGCAATGGGTTGGCAGCGGCAACCACCGGGTAACCGTCCTTCTCGAGAATCTTCACCACGCCATTCCAACTCGACGCATCGGCAAAGGCGCCATGCACGAGCACAATCGTGGGTTTTTCAGTTTGCGACCAGGCGTGTGTCGCCATGCTCAGGCTGACGGCGACGGCCAGTGTGGTTAATACTTTTTTCATTGTTAACTCCGGGTTTGACGGGAAATCAGGGAGCGAAGCGCGTGAAGACAAAGTCGTGATTACGCACTCGCGCCTGGTGACAGGCGAAGCAGGTTGCGTGTTGGGCTTCATCGGCCGGTTTACCGTTGATAAACCGCCCGAATCCCCAACCACCGGTTGCTGCATATTTTTTCGAGTCCTTGACCATCACCTGCACGGTCGTGGCCGGCCCCGGGATGGACGCCGGCTCGAATTCCGGGGACTGCACATGTTTCCAGGCCAGCTTTACCAGCACCGTGCCATCAGGGAATGGCAGCGTTGAATCCTGATAAGCCTTGATGGCCAAGTCATTGCCCAGCACGGCTCGCAGTTCGTTCAGGGGGGCCGCTTCCTGCGCCGGCGCAATCAGCGGCCATAGGCGGTAGTTTTCCGGCAATTTCACGCCATAGATCGGTGAGGCGTCGCCATTACTGGCGTCGCTCGAGGCGACACCGGTAGCGGTCAACGCTGCGATTGCAATGGCAGCCGACATCGCGGCCAGAAATTTCAGCTTCATCATCGCCCTCCTCTCAGCCGGTTTTCAAAGATGATCGGCGTCGATCACCGCCTGGGCGAAGGCCTTCGGCGCTTCCTGCGGCAAGTTGTGGCCTACACCACCGGTGATCAATCGGTACTCATACTTGCCAGTGAAGCGCTTGGCGTACGCTTCGGCAGGTGGGTGCGGTGCGCCGTTCGCATCACCTTCCAGGGTGATGGTCGGCACGCTGATGGATGGAAATGCCGCGAGTTTCTTCTCCAGCGCGTCGTATCTGGCCTCGCCCTTGACCAACCCCAGGCGCCAGCGATAGTTGAAAATCGACACGGCCACGTGATCAGGGTTTTGCAAGGACGCCGCGCTGCGCCCATAAGTGGCGTCGTCGAAATTCCACTGTGGTGACGCCAGCTTCCAGATGAGCTTGGCGAAGTCATGGGTGTTTTTCTCGTAGCCCAGACGCCCGCGCTCGGTCGCGAAGTAGAACTGGTACCACCACTGCAGTTCGGCGGCTGGCGGCAATGGCGCCTTGCCCGCCTCTTGGCTGCCTATCAGGTAACCGCTCACAGCGACCAGGGCTTTCACTCTTTCCGGCCACAGTGCGGCAACGATATCTGCAGTACGGGCGCCCCAGTCAAACCCACCCAGTACCGCCGTCTTGATCTTCAGCGCGTCCATGAAGTCGATCAGGTCGGTCGCCAGCGCAGCAGGTTGACCATTGCGAACTGTCTTGGCCGAGAGAAAATGCGTATCGCCATAACCACGCGCAGAAGGGATCAACACTCGATATCCCTTGTCCGCCAAAGCAGGAGCGACATCAGCGTATGCGTTGATATCGTAGGGCCAGCCGTGCAACAAAATGACCACAGGGCCATCGGCTGGGCCGAGTTCCGCGTAAGAAACGTCCAGCAGCCCCGCTTTCACATGCTTAAGAGCACCGAGAGAGGTGTGAGCTCCCGGGGTGATAGCCCCAATGGTGGACGCGGGCACATCAGCCGCGCTGGCTTGGGAAAAACCGACAGCCAACGCTGCGAATTGCAGCATCGCAGCTGCCAACAGCGATGGGGCAAGACCCCGCAGGCGGCTGGATTTATTTTGATTGTTCAGCAAGGTCATCTCCATGGTGTTTCTCCGTAGCGAGCCGCCGAATAGCGGCCCGGTGTGTTGACTGGATTGGATGTGAGCTACTGGGCTGTCTTGGTTGCGCTCAGCTTGGCGCGCAGCGGCCGGAAGGCCTCCCGCAATTCTTCGCTGAACAATTGAGGTTGCTCCCAGGAAGCGAAGTGGCCGCCCTTGTTAACCTGGCTGTAGTAGGAGAGTGATGGGTAAGCGCGTTGCGCCCAGCTTTTTGGCGCCTGATAGATCTCGTGCGGGAAGACCGTGATCGCCACCGGCACCTTGATGCTTGCGGTGTTCTGCGCGGCAGCGCTGAAATTGTTGTTGTTGTTTTCCCAGTAGAAACGCGATGACGATGCGCCTGCGTTCGTCAGCCAGTACAGGCTGATATCGTCCAGCATCTCGTCACGGGTCAATACCCGTTCAGGCTGGCCATCACTGTCCGTCCACGCGGCGATTTTTTCGTACATCCACGCCGCAGTTCCGGTAGGCGAATCGGCCAGCAGGTAACCGATAGTCTGCGGGCGCGTCACCATCATCGCGCCGTATGCTGCATTGCGGCCGAAGAAGGTGCTCAAGGAATCAAACGCCTTGCGTTCAGGCTCAGTGAGCCCGTCAGGGGCCGGGTCACCACTATTGATCGGCTTGACCAATTCGGGCGGGATGGTGGCCGGCATGTTCAAGTGAATGCCCAACAGCCCCGGCGGATTCAGGCGGCCCAATGCATCCGATATGACCGAACCGTGATCTCCGCCCTGGGAAACATAGTGGGTATAACCCAGACGCTTGATGAGCACATCCCAAGCCTTCGCGACTCGATCCGGCCCCCAACCCAATTCAGTTGGCTTACCGGAAAAGCCGTGTCCCGGAATCGATGGAATGATCACGTCGAACGAATCTTCAACCTTACCGCCGTAAGCAACGGGATCCGTGAGCGGGCCGATCGTCTTCAGGAACTCAAACTGTGAGCCAGGCCATCCGTGTGTCAGAAGCAGCGGCATCGCGTTGGGGTTTGGCGAGCGAACATGGATGAATTGAATATCGACGCCGTCGATAGTCGTGATGAATTCAGGCAGCGCATTGAGCTTCGCTTCAGCCTTGCGCCAGTCATAGCCGCTGCCCCAATACTTCACCAGCGCCTGGACCTGGGCCAACTGCACGCCTTGGGACACGTCATTGACGGTCTCTTTGTCCGGCCAGCGGGTCGCCGCAATGCGCTTTTTCAGATCGGTCAATTGAGCTTCATCGACGTGAACTCGATAAGGTCTAATCGATTCGGGATGGGTCGAGGCCGAGTTGGCAGCCCATGCAGCACCGCTGCCGGCTATCAGGGCCAACCCCAAAGCGCCCATGCTCACGGAAGAAGCCAGACAATGGCGCCAGGTGAAACCGAACGTAGCTGCAGGCATTTGAATTTCCTATAAGTCATTGGTCGACGACGTCGCGAAACGCGCAGAGATAGCCGCGAGTTAAATGAGTCATCCATTGGAGAAGGTTTGCGCCTTCTCGATGGGTTCATTTAAAGCCCCGCAGGTATCCCGTATGTGTCATCAACCGACTTAAAGGAATCGCTGTGTATCTATCCAAAGCGCAGATACAAAACGATACAAATGCGCCAATCGCTGCTAAAGACAGGGTTCCACTTCGTGATCTAACCCCTGCCCATTCACGCCTTGATCGACTTGGGTATCGCGATACGGCTAGTGGTCTTAATTTCGCGCAAAGCCAGACTGGACTGGATGGACGCAATACCCACCTGACGCCTGAGCACCTGCTCGATAAAGTCACTGTAGCTATCAAGATCCTCTGCCAACACTTGCAGCACGTAATCGGCATCCCCAGTGATCTTGTGACAGGCCAACACTTCAGGCAGTTGAGCAATCACTGCCTCAAAAGCATCGGGAGCGTGGTCGGCGTGGGTGGAAAAACGGATGTGCACGAACGCCATGATATCCAGCCCCAGCATTCGTCGATCAAGGTTCGCCTGGTAGCCTTTAATCACGCCCGCCTCCTCCATTCTCTTACGCCGCCTCCAACAAGGTGTCAGGCTTAATGACAAGCGCTCACTGAGCTCAGCGTTGGAAATACTCGCATCCTCCTGCAGCAACGCGAGAATCGCCAGGTCGGTGTCGTCGAGACTGATGCGTTTGGATGTTTTTTTCTGCATTACGTCATTCCTGAGTAAAAACGCCCGAATAATCCAGTAAACCACGAAAACAAAGCAAAGAAAGCGCATCAGAGCCGGAACAGAATATTTGCACTGGCCCATATCAGCGGATGCGCACAATGTTTACAGTTTTCAGTGATTCCCACCGTTTGCACCACGGCACCGAATTGAAAGACGGCGTGCTCAAGCCGTCCTTCGAACAGCCCAGTCGGGCCGATACCGTCCACCATCGGGTCAAACAGGTAGGTCTTGGCCAGATCATCGAACCGCGAGCATTTGATCGGTCGTGCTATGTCAACGCGCACAGCGAGCGCTACGTAACTTTTCTGGAATCTGCCTGGTCTGAATGGTGCGCAACCGGGCGCACCCACGATGCCTTGCCGCTGGTATGGCCAGTGCGTGATCTGGCCAACGAGCAAGTCCCGACGTTCATCGACGGCAAGCTGGGTTTCTACGCCATGGACGCCGGCTCACCCATTACCGCCACCACCTGGCAAGCGGTAAAAACCAGTGCCGATATCGCGCTGACCGGACTGGCGCTGATCGATGAAGGTCACGACAGTGCCTTTGCCCTATGCCGCCCACCCGGCCATCACGCAGCACGTGAATACATGGGCGGCTATTGCTATCTGAACAACGCAGCCATTGCCGCACAGCAGGCTATTACCCGAGGCGCCAAGCGTGTCGCGGTATTGGATGTCGACTTTCATCATGGCAACGGTACCCAGAATATTTTCTACGGGCGCAGTGACGTCATGTTTGTCTCGCTGCACGGCGAACCGACGGTGTCCTATCCGTACTACTCAGGCTACAGCCACGAAGTCGGCGCTGGTCACGGCGAAGGTTACAACCTGAACTATCCGCTGCCGAAGAACACCTCTTGGGAAAGCTACCGCAACGCCTTGCTCCACGCCTGCAAGAAACTCCAGCAATTTGCCCCTGACGTGCTGGTTATTTCACTGGGCGTCGACACCTTCAAGGACGACCCCATCAGCCACTTTTTGCTTGAAAGCGAAGACTTCATCGGCATCGGCGAGCTGATAGCCGGCGTGGGCTGCCCTGCCCTGTTTGTGATGGAGGGTGGCTACATGGTCGATGAAATCGGGATCAATGCAGTCAATGTGCTGCATGGTTACGAGAGCAAACGGGCCTGAAACTCCGCAAACCACTACCGTCAGTAGCCATTACATCTCTATCAAGGTCACCTGATTCCCACTTTTCTACCAAAACTCAAAAACATAAAATCAAGAGGTTTTGTAATGAAATCGACTCCGTCCGAGCGGGTTGAACAGCCCGCGCTGCAGCGCACACTCAGCAATCGTCACATTCAGTTAATGGCCATGGGCGGTGCTATCGGGACAGGCCTGTTCATGGGTTCCGGGAAGATCATCGCCCTCTCCGGCACGTCGATCATCCTCATCTATATGATCATCGGACTGTTCGTCTACTTCGTCATGCGTGCCATGGGCGAAATGTTACTTTCCAATTTGAGCTTCAAAACCTTCGCTGATTTTGCCGGTGCCTATCTTGGCCCACGCGCAGCATTCTTTCTCGGCTGGTCATATTGGCTAAGCTGGAGCGTTGCAGTGATAGGTGATGCAGTCGTGGTGGGTGGATTTTTTCAGTATTGGTTCCCTGATATACCCGCCTGGATACCAGCCATCGGCATGCTGATAACACTGTTCGCCTTGAACGTGCTGACTGTCAGGCTCTTCGGTGAAGTGGAGTTCTGGTTCGCGATCATCAAAATCATTGCCGTCGTTGCCCTGATTGGGGTGAGCATGGTGCTGATTGCCAGCTCCTTTGTCTCACCCAGTGGCGTCACCGCGTCCCTGAACCACTTGCTGGATAAACAGGGCGCATTCCCCAACGGCTTGTTCGGTTTCTTTGCCGGGTTTCAGATGGCGATTTTCTCATTTGCGGGCACCGAGCTGATCGGCACCGCAGCCGCCGAAACGCGCTCCCCCGAAAAGACCCTGCCTAAAGCCATCAACTCGATTCCGCTCAGAATCATCTTGTTTTATGTGCTGGCACTGGCCTGCATTATTGCAGTGACTTCCTGGCAACAGGTTTCGCCCAACAAGAGCCCCTTCGTCGAGCTGTTTCTGGTTGCGGGGTTCCCCGCAGCGGCCGGTATCGTCAACTTTGTGGTGCTGACATCCGCCGCCTCATCGGCCAACAGTGGCGTATTTTCATCCAGCCGGATGCTGTTCGGACTGGCTAATCAGGACAACGCTCCGGGGATTTTCCGGCGTCTGTCGAGCAATAGCGTGCCTCTGCTGAGCTTGGCGTTCACCACCTTGTTGATGCTGCTGGGCGTGTTGTTGCTGTTCATCGTTCCAGAAGTCATGACCGCGTTCACCATCGTCTCTACCGTGTCAGCAATTCTGGTGATTTTCACTTGGTCGACGATCCTCGCGTCATACATTGCCTATTGCAACAGGCGTCCTGACCTGCATGCAAAATCGACTTACAAGATGCCTGGCGGCGCACCGATGGCCTGGTTCTCTCTGGCATTTCTGGGCTTTGTTCTTTGTCTGCTGGCGTTGAGACCCGACACCCGAATTGCCTTGATGGTCATGCCGGGGTGGTTCATATGGTTGGCAATTGCTTACCAGTTGACCTGTTCCAGAAAACCCAAGCCCGCTGACAGTTCGGCAAATCAATACAAACGCGAAGGCTTGGTTTAAGGGCTATGGCTTACCGCCCTCGTACCTCCTGGCGCGGAACTCCAAGGAGTACGAGGGAAATCTTGCTGAGGTTCAGCGACCAAGCAATCTCTTCAGCACCAATAGAGCAACAGCTCCGATTGCCAGTGCAGCAACCGGCTTCTCTTTGACGAATGTAGAAACACTGTCCAGTGCGTCGCCATAAGTTTGCGTCAGCTGACCGGCTGCCTGGCGTCCAGCGCCCTCAGCTTCCAACTTCGAATCGCCAAAAAGCTTCCCGACTGCGCTCTGCGCTTTGCCAGCAACCTTTTCTACAACGCCTTCTACCTGTTCGCTCTTCATGATGAACCAAACCTTCGTTTTTAATTGGGTAACCCAGGAGAAACCTGGACTTGAGGCAACGTGCAAAGCGTTAGGTGGACAGGCTTAGCGATTAGTTCAAATTGATGAACCTCACTTGGTCCAGATCAAATTAGATCAAAGGACTTTATATATCTGCGAAACCACCCGCCTCATCGCCTCCTCAATCGTCCCCTCATTGCGACACATCACCCACCCCTGCCCCACAGCTGCTCGTTCAAAAGCCTCGGTACACACAACTTGCTCCTTGAGCTTAGACATCACCGTACTGCTCAGCCCGCGCCGTCGTGCTGCCGCCCGTGCCCAGGATATTTGCGCCGCGGTGACAACCCCCACATGCAGATCCGGCACTTGCACCTGTCGATGAATGTTCAGTTCAAGAATGTCTGCAAAGGGTATCAATCGACGAAACGCTGCATCAGACGGGTACCAGCGATCCATCAGGATGATGCTGTCAGGTGGCTGTGCGGCCAGTACGTGCTGGGTAATCCAACTGCGGCTGTCAGCAAAGCGCTCACACACCTCAAGTTCCAGGTCCCGGCTGGGGTCTCTGGCGAATTTGTTAACCAGCGCCATCGTTTGCGCTCGATAGGGATCGCTCTTGCGCTCGCACAGTCGGACGACCTTTTTATTGTCGGCCCTCAATGCTGTCGTAACGGCCTCCAGCAGCGTGGTTTTGCCGGTGCCCTTGGGCCCATCCAACGAAATAAACAGCGCCCGAGTCATACGAGCGCTGCGTTATCGTTCAGGTTGTGCAGTTCCATGGGGCCTCGGGGTCTTTGCGGTTGGGCGAGTTGGCCTCCATTATGGGCAACCCTATGACCCAATGCGAGGCTGGACTGGCTGCCGCGCCCTCCCCGCGTCGACGGTCAGTCATTCAGCATCCGGCTTTGCGGCACGCCAGCCTCGTACTTCAACGCCCACGGCGCAATCAACCGCTGCGGGGTCTGGCAGGTTTTGCGTTTAAACACGAAGTTGCGACACTTCTCGGCAAACTGCTGGCGGTTGTCCACCATATCCAAACGCATCTGTGCCAGTTCCTGCTCGCGACAGCGTTCAACTTTCTGAGTATCCAGCGTGGCTTTGCGTGTGCGTGCGTGAAGGTACTTATCATCGGTCAACGCGCTGTCGGCCTGTTGCAAAAGCCACAAGCCAAATGCCTGTGGGCATCGCGGGCCGATGGCCTGGACCATGCCGTATTGCTGGGCCTGAATGGCACTGATGGGCAAGCATTCTTCAGTGAGTTTATGCGCGATTTCGCTACCCACGGCCCGTGGCAGGCTGTACGTCCAGTATTCGGAGCCGTAGAGCCCCATGGTTTTGTAGTGCGGGTTGAGCACCACACCTTCGCGGGCTAATACAATGTCGGCGGCCAGCGCCAGCATCACGCCGCCTGCGCCCGCGCTGCCGGTCAGGCCGCTGATCACCAGTTGCCTGGCGGTGAGCAGCTCCAGGCACACATCGTCGATGGCTTGAATATTGGCCCAGGCTTCCAGCCCCGGCACGTCGGCGGCCTGGATGACATTGAGATGAACGCCATTGGAAAAGCTACCGCGCCCGCCCTTGATCAGCAACACGTGGGTGTCTCGCGCCTTGGCCCAGCGCAACGCTGCCACCAGCCGCTGGCATTGTTCGGTGCTCATGGCGCCGTTGTAGAACTCGAACGTCAGTTCGCCGACGTGGCCGAACTCTTGGTAGCGAATAGGTTGATAGACCCGCTCGTTGAACGGCTGGCGGGCGACTGAACTGTCCAGCACTGGAACGCCGGCCAGCCGTTGCGCCAGAACATGCCGTGCCGGCAGTTTGAAGGTCTCTGGGCCTTTGGGTTTGAGCGAGCCGATCCACAGGCTGTAATCCCCAGCCGCCACCAGCACGGCGTCGTCCTGTACCGCGAGGATTTCTCCGGGGGTGCCCTGGCGGGCGTCCAAGTGCGCGTCGTAGAGGTAATATTGCCCGCCCAACAGGCTCGCCAACACGCCGGGCTGGCCATCGGCAGCGTCGATGCTGCGCTTGATAAAGGCTGCGCAATCGAACCAACTGAAGGTGCGGTCAGCCTGGGTCATGTTCGGCTGCAAGCGTCCGATGACACTGGGTTGGGTGTAATCGAGCGGTGTCGGCACGAAGCCTTTGGCGAATTTCGCCACGACGTCACGGATGCAAACCATCGCGGCGTCGCTCACCAGGCCGTTGTACAACTCGGATTTTCGCACCTGGTCGGGCATGTCGAACTCACAGGTGGACCAGATCGGCCCGGCGTCCATTTCCTCCACCGCTTGCAAGGCGGTGACGCCCCAACGGCTGGCCTGCTGGGTGATCGCCCAATCCAGCGCACTGGCGCCACGGTCGCCGACGATGCCCGGATGGATGATCACCACCGGGCGCAGGGGATGGCTCCACAGTTGGTGCGGCACACGGTCCTTCAAAAAGGGGCAGATCACCAGATCGGCGCCGGACGCCTCCACCTGCTGGCACACGGTGGCTTGATCGGTGAATACCACAACGCTGGGGTCGTGACCCGCCTGGCGCAGATCCAGCCAGGCCCGTTGGGTTAAACCGTTGAATGCCGATGATAACAACAGGATCTTCAGTGATCGCATGGCTGACTCTTCCTTGAGAATGTGCGACCAGAGCTGCTCGTTGAGCCGTCCCTGGCCATCGATAAGCGCCCAAGGTTATAGAGCGAGCCAGCGGGGTCACCTGATCGAGATCAATCTTGTGTCAGCGAAGCGCGCTGCCTGTTCGAGTTGACAGCCCCCGCCAAAACTCAACAACCTGCACCTCTCACCGCCCTGCCCTGAGTCGGCCCTTGGACTATTTCACCGCCCTCACCGCCTTCATCGAATAAGCCGCGTTTAAGAGCGCACTATCGCGGTAAGCCGATTTGCTAGCTGTGACAGCCCCATGCTGGCTACTGCGTTTCTCACTCGCGAGCAACGCCCACTTCATCTCTTAAATAGTGAAAAGCCGGATTCAATTCATGTGCTCTTCACTAATTCCTTTACTATTCCAAGCCATCGAGGCCAGATTGATCGTCTTTTGAAGTTGCAGAGACCTAGTTTATAGCGAGTCATATGGATCCTAGCAGGACTTTGACGCTGGCCCAATCGTTCATAATATTTTGCATTGTCACTTTAAAGACTTTAAGCATTTTAATATTTGTGATTTGGTCAGTGTTGCGTTGAGCGTTCTGGATAAAGCTGGAAGTTTCTATCCAAAGTTTTTCAAATTTCACAATGGCTGGATCTACGCGTGCCACAGACTCAGATAATCCTAGATACCAACCACATACTACCAGGGAGATCAAGGGGGACATAATCCTTGTGTGATTCCTCGGCGATGCTTCCTCTTCTCTTTGTTCTAATAATATCTTTTCTCGAGACTCAGCCTCTATTAATTTCTCAGTGTTCTCTTCCTTTGTGGCTTGTCGAATCTCTTCACGTACAGCTTCAAGAAGCGGTGCCGTTTTTGGAAAAGCCTGATTTATCGGACCTTCTACATAAGGGCGAAGATCATTCACAACAAAGTGTTTGAATTCGGAGACAGTATTTTGAAATGCACTGACTCGATTGAAAGCCGTAGACGTTGTGGTTTGCAGTGCTTCCATATGGCTAGAGAGTGAATTGCGTTGGCAAATATCTTCGACGCTGAGTAACGAGGCATCGAATTGGTCAATTTCAAACTGGCTTAAATGGTCAACTCTTTTGGTTTCAGCTGAGGTGTTGTTGATGATGCTTATAACTGATTCGCCAAAGCGCTGGACATTGTTTGCGATGTCTATGATTTCAGAGCGAACAAGCAAAGACCTTTCAGCTATGGCATCGCCATCTCTATGAAATCTAATGGCATTTTTGATGAACCTGTCAAGCTCAGCACCTTTACCTTTCCAATAGTGAGGCACGTCGCCGTAATTCTCTTCGAAAGCAATATAAGGGTCCTTGATATAAGCAAATTCAATTTGTTCATTATAGTGTACTAAGAAATCGGGCTGATTTCTGTTGAATGCAGTGAGCTTGGGGTCTCGGAAGAAAAGGGTTACTGTAGCTGCGTCCATTGTTAATCCTCTCATTGATTGCGAGTGACGCGATAGAAGGCCGCTTGCCATTCGAGAAAATGCAATCTATTTATCGAAATTGCCAACTCTAAAAGATAGAGGTGCAGCCATGCTTAATAAGGGGGGCATAATAGATATATGCGCCGGAAAGCTTAAATCTAAACCGTTGAGTCAGTTAGTGCGGCGCAACCAGTAAAATGCAATAGCATCAATATGCCGAGGGACATCCGGTAAATTTTCAAGGAACTTGTCGCCAATGGAAATCAGGCCATCGGTGGAATTTATATCGTACGGAGAAAAAACTTCGTTGATGAGTCCAGTCAACATTCCGATGATTTTTCGAGCCTCTGCCACGTACAATTCCCGCGGCTCGAAGATATCCTGTATCGCCGTCAATGCGCTTTTTTTATCATCAATTTCGTTTACTTTCTTTTGTTCGTAGTTCATCTGGGATTGCCGAATGGAAATCTCCCCAGCTAATTTATCACGCGCTTCTACTAGGTGGTTATACTTAAGCTGATCGTTCAAGATATTGAGCACTTTTTGCGCAACGTTCAAGCCTGATTCTACAGCTATTGTCGCTTTTTTTGATGGGGAGTTAACGGCTGAAGTCACCGCTGTTTTTACTTCATCAAAAATAGGCTGCCCCCTGTCAATGAATGTTTTTGACTCAAATTCAATAATTGCTTTTTCAAGCGTTTCATATTGCCCTCGCTTTCCACTAAGCTCTTTTTGATCTGCTGGAAGATTGCTTAATAATTTGATGCGCTCTGATTCGAGTGTGGCAATTTCTCCCGAGTTATCAGTAAGTGTCACTGTTTCAAAACCATCCAGTGCCGCAGTCATGCGCCGCGCAAGCTCTTCAAGGTTTGTTTTTACATCTTGAAGGTTCTTTCTCAACTCTAACTTTATTGAGTTGTCGTCATTTTCTTTGAGGATTTTCAGATAAGGTCGTATTTGCGTGTCGTTCAGGATGCTCGCCACATTGCTCAAATCCTCATTGAATGTTCTATCAGAACTATCGAGTGAGTGTTTGAGGCTCTGGAGTTCAGAGGCGAGTGCGGGAATATAGAGACTGCTCAGTTTCACGTCTGCGTACTCGCGTATTAAAATCCGAGCTTTATTAATATTTGGCTTGTAGGGGGACACTAGTTCGATAGTCATTTTTATGTCCTCAGGTATCAGTTTCTTTGGCCGAAAGCAGCCGACATGTTATTCATGTTGTCCTGGATATTCTTCCAACGCGACAGTACGTCGGTCATTTTGATAACAAAAATAACAAGAAGGCTAAAATCCCTGGTCCCAGATAGTGCGTTTTTCGCTGCTGTAATTTCAGTAAGTGTATTACTCCACAGTGTTTCGATTTGCATAAGCCCCTCTACTGCTCCTTTGGTGAAAATCTTAAGACTGACCATTCCTGAATGGATGCTATTAAGCACCGACGCCACCTTTTGTAATTCGGCTTGCCGAGCCAATAACGTACTCTCTTGATGGTTCAGCTCGGTAATTTTCGCGTTATAATTCGCGTCACGGACGCCAAAATAGGCGCCACATAATGGCACGCCGATAACAGGAAGAATTAGAGTGGCAAACATAAACCACTCCCCCACGCTGTACTTGGATTCACTTCGCAGATTGCTGAGCTGATTGTTAACGGTGATAAGCTTTGCTGTGATGTCTCGCAGCTCTTCCAATGTCTTGGAGGCTAATGCGATGTTTGCTTTGTGTCCTACATCCTGTTCGATTCTATCCAGAGTCGCGTCGAAGTCTACTAACTGCGTCTTAACTTCTGCAGCAATATTTTGCTTATCCTGAATGGAGCCAATAATTAATTTCACGTATTCGTTGATCGTTTCGTAAGTATCATCGACCTGGGGGCCGCTCGTACTCAGTGGAACCTTGAAATTCTGGATTTGCTCAACTGTAAGATCAGTCGTTTTAAGTTTATAGTCGTTATAGCCTTCAATGGCCTGAACTTCGTCAAGTGCCGGCTGAGTGTTTGCTTTAAGGTCGCTCGCAAAGCGCTTCAAAGAACTGGAAACTTTTATTATTTGTGTTTCCAGAGGGGACCATTTTTTTGCATGGTTATGAATGTTATCAAAGGTGACCAATAGGTCAGACGCAGTAATGCCACCCTCATTAACACTTCCATGGAATTCGCTATTAATAGATTCTAAAGTGAGCGGAAGCGTAAGCCCCGCATTCACATAACGCCTAACTTTTTCCACGTCGTCTGAAGTCACCTTGGCCTTAGGTGGGCTGTATGAAATTTCACTGCTCATAAACTGTTCCCTCTATTTAGGTGTATTTGTGTTTCTTATTGGAAAATTTAGCAAAAAAAATGAAAGGATCTACTGTGACTTTTGACAGTTGACAAGCTTGGGCTGGCGTACCCTTTGTCTGGCAGCCAGATAAATCCATAAAGAACAAGAAGTTGTATTTATGGTGGGGTTGGCATGGCGGCGAAATTAGTTAGCCAGTTGATGCCTAGTAGCTTTTTCTTGGATAGTAATGGAATAAAAAATGTCTAGGCTCTGTACGAAAAGTAATGTCGTAAACACCTCATGGCGCAGGCCCGAGAGACCATCGTCGCATAACTTTTCGCGAGTTCGTCGAAGCGCGTAACGATGCTGTTCATTGTTGCCCTGGGCAACGGCGTTCTTTTATCACTGACCACCCTTCGACTGGACGCAGCCGGTGCCTCGGCCACCATGACTGGTATCGTTTCACCAACAGCCCTGATTTATGAAAACGGGGGCTGCATCGTGGTTCTACGGTCGTGCAGTTGACAGCCCCCTGCAAAACTCAACAACCTGCACCTCTCATCGCCCTGCCCTGAGGCTGCCCTTGGACTATTTCACCGCCCTCACCGCCTTCATCGAAGCCGCCGAAGGCAACAATTTCTCCCGCGCCGCCGAGCGCCTGGGGATCAAGGCCTCAACGGTTTCGCGCTACGTGAAGGACCTTGAGCAGGACTTGGGCATCGCGCTGTTCAACCGCTCCACACGCACGCTGCATCTGACCGAAGGCGGCCAGACCTTCCTGATACACGCACGCAGGGTGCTGGATGAGCTGGAACACGCCAAGGCTGCCACGTCTGCGTTGAACCAGCATCCCCGGGGCGTGTTGAAACTCAACCTGCCACCGGCGTTTGCTCGCCATCACATCCTGCCGGCGTTGAATGACTTTCTGGTGCGCTACCCGCAAATCAGCGTGGAACTGGTGCTGGATAACAGCCAGGTCAATTTGATTCATGCCGGCGTCGATTTAGCCATCCGCATTGGCGAGCTGGCCGATTCGACGCTCAAGGCACGCAAGCTCAGCGACGGCCATTACCGGTTGGTGGTCAGCCCGGCGTTTGGCATGCAGCACCCTCCTCCGTCCACGCCCACGGACCTGGCCGGTGTGCCTGCGGTGTTGGGCACGGCTATCACGGGCGATATCAGTTTTGTATCCGCCGGTCGCGCGTTCCCGCTGCTGCATGATGGCGCGATTCGAATCAACGACTTGGACGCGCAACTGATCGCCGTGCGCCAAGGCTTGGGCTTTGCGCTGTTGCCCGACTGGCTGGTGGCGCGAAGTATCGAGGCCGGCGACTTGGTAGTGTGGCTACCGGAATGGCAGATCCAGGGCGTGGAGCGGGCGTTTGCGGTGTGGTTTGTCTACCCGCCCAAGCGCATTGTGTCGTCCAAGGTCCGGTGTTTTATCGACTTTATCGTTGAACGACTGGGCGAGACCCCGGACTGGAAATGACTCAACTGAAGCGAATATCCAACGCGCGCAAGTAAGTTTGCAGCCCGGCATCCTGAATCGGGATCAGGAACGCCTCGCTATCTGATTCATTAAAATGCGCATGCCAATAACCCGGTGGTGTGACAAACGCCAGGCCGGGCGACCAGTCGACCCGTTGCGGGTTACGGATTTGCCCATCCGCCTCAAGCTCAGTGCCCACCAGGGAATAACAGCCCTTGGGGCAATCGATAATGAAGTCCAGTGCAATCGACTGATGCCGGTGGGGTTTCTGCACCGATCCTGCCGGCAGAATCCCGTACATGGCCCACAATACGTGGGTCACCGTGCGCGTCTGCGGAAAGTGGCGGTTACCCAGCAGGATACTGATGCGGCTGCGGTCCTGGGCCCTGGGATCATCGGCTGCTTCACGCAACTTCGCGTTGGCCAGTGCTGCCGGGTACAGGGTTGGCGCAAAGCGGTCGGCACTGGGTGTCACCCCCAGGTAACGCAGCAACGGCTCATCGTGCACATAGTAAAGACGCGCATCCTCGCGGGCACTGAAGTGCGCCTGCTGTAACCCAGGCAGCGCAATAAAGCAGCCCTTGGACCCTTGAATCTCATACTCGCCCTGAACCACGCTGCCCTCCCCGGCGATCACGTAGAACACCTGGGAGGTGGCGTTGGGCTGCAGCGTCAACGTATCGCCACGGTTAAGGCGCATGAAATTCGCGCACAACCCTGGGCCTGTGGCGGGGCCTTCGCAGCCCAAGGCGTCGCTGAGGTCCAGCGGTACCACGCGCGAGGGGCCACTGTCATACAGCGAGGCGGGAAAGCTATGGTAGGGAATGCGGGAAATCAGGTTGGCACTGATGGGGTTCGCCGCCTTGCTGTACTCGAAGTACTCGGCGTCGACTTGGTTGATATCCGTCAGTGCGGGGTCGAATTCACGGTTCATCAGGCTCACCTCAGTCTCGGGCTGGATCGCGCAGCGCCGTTGAACGGGCTGCACGGGGTGAGTGGACTATAGACACAGCTCGCTGGCGGATTAATGCCTGTGACGGCACAGCAGTTATGCGAAATGGGGCAGTTAACGCAACCCCGCAAAACCAGCCCTTAGGATAAGGGGAAGCGCTGGAACCTCGGAATCGCCAAGCCCAGGCTTTCACGCAAGGTCGAGCCCTCGTAGGCCGTGCGATAAACACCGCGCTCTTGCAGCAACGGAATCACCTCCTGAGTAAAACGATCAAATTGCCCAGGGTGCCCGATGTAGATATTGAACCCATCCACGGCCCGCGCCTCGAACCAATCCGCCATTTTGTGCGCCACCGTGGCGGCGCTGCCGACGAACGCGCCTGGGCGCAATTGCCGGCCAAATTCGACAGCCTGGCGCAGGGTAAAGCCCTGTTCCCGCGCCTGGTCGGCAATGCGTTTGGCGGCGGTAAAAAAACTGCTGCGCGCGGCCTCCAGGCTCTCTTGCGGGAACGGCGCGTCCAAGTCGTATTGGCTGAAATCATGCCAGCCAAAATTGCGCCCGAACTCCTTGAGTGCCAACGCAAAACTATGGTCCACCTGATGGTAGTGCTGTTCGATTTCCCGGGCATGGGCATCGGTGTCGCCCACATAGATTTCCGCACCGGGCATGATCAGTAACTGCTCAGGATCACGCCCCCGTTGTACCGCCCTGCCCTTGATATCCCGGTAAAACGCCTGGCCCTGCTCGATACTGGCCGCGTGGGTGAAGATCACATCGGCGGTGGCGGCGCCCAGCTCGCGGCCTTGTTCGGAGTCACCGGCCTGGAAAATCACCGGCTGGCCTTGGGGCGAGCGCTGGATATTCAGCGGGCCCACCACCCGGAAATGTTCGCCCTGGTGATTCAGGCTGTGCAGCTTGCTCGGGTCGAGAAACTGCCCGGTGGCACGGTTGCGCACAAACGCATCGTCTTCATAGGAGTTCCACAACCCCTGTACCACCTGAACGTGTTCGGCGGCGCGACCGTAGCGGGTGGCGTAGTCGTAGTGTTCGTCGCGGCTGTAATTGCCGGCGGTACCGGCATCGCCGCTGGTCACCACGTTCCAGCCGGCGCGGCCTTTGCTGATCAGGTCCAGGGAGGCCAGGCGCCGGGCGACGTTATAGGGCGAGTTATACGAGGTGGTCAGCGTACCGACCAGGCCGATATGCCGCGTGCTCACGGCCAGTGCCGACAGCAAGGTCAGCGGCTCCAGGCGATTGAGGTAATGGGACGGCGAGCCTTCGGTGATGAACTGGCTGTCGACGATAAACATCAGGTCAAACAACGCCGCCTCGGCCTGGCGGGCTATCTGGATGTACCAGTCGACGTTGACGCTGGCATCGGCTGGCAATTGCGGGTCAAGCCACAGGTTATGGCGGCCCGGCCCACCGCAGCCCATGGTCAGGGCGCCCAGTTTGAGCTGTCTTTTAGTCATTGCGCAGTAGTCCTTCAAGCGGTCAGGGCTGGGTGGTGGCGACGGCGGGCTGCAAAGCGGCGGTGAATGAAGGGTCGAACAACGTGGCGGCAGAGTAAGACTTGACCAGGCCCAGGCCGGCGAAAAAGTCCACGGTCTTTTGCGCCTCGATGGGCGCCTGGGGCGTCAGCGGTTCGACGGTGGTGCGCGCGCGGGCAAACCAGACGCGGGCGATGTCGGCATCCGCGCGGGTGCGCTTGGCCCAGGCATCGGCATACGCGTTGGCGTTGGCCGGGCTTTGGCGGGCCCAGTCGCGGGCTTTTTTCAGACGCTGGAGAAAGTCGCTGATGGGTTCACGCTTGGCCTCCACAGCACTGGCGTTGGCGGCAATGAAACTCTGGGCCGGGATCAAGTCTTCAGCGGTTGCCAGCACCCGCGCGCCTTGGCGTTCCTGTTGCGTGACATAGGGTTCCCAGGTGGCGATCACGTCAACCGCACCGCCTTCCAGCGCGTGGGAGGCATCCAGGGCGCTGAGGTAGCGCCATTGCAGCGAATCCCGCGCCACCCCGGCCTTGTCCAGCGCGGTCAGCAACAGTTGCTGGCTCCAGGAGCCCTTCCAGATTGCGGCGCGCTTGCCTGCCAGATCAGCCAGGCTGTGGATCGACGAATCCTTTTTCACCAGGATGGCCACACCGTCGAGATTCTGCCGGCTCACGGCGATCACCTTGATCGGTGCACCCAGGGCGCCCAGGAACAACACCGGCGCATCCCCGAGCAGGCCCAGGTCCAGGCTGCCGACATTGAGCGCTTCGGCCACCGGTGAGCCGGCCGTGAACTGCTTCCAGTCCAGCGTGTAGGGCAGGTCATCGAGTACCCCCGCCGCTTCCATCACGGCCTGGGCGTTGTAGCTCTGGTCGCCGACCACCAGGGTTTGCGCCTGCGCCGTCAGGCACAGCAATGAGGCGGCCAATCCAGCCGCCAGGGTTAGGTAACGCACGTTCGTCTCCAGATGCCGTGTGGGGCATTCAAGTCGATCCGCGCGTACGGTCTCGGTTTTATAAGGTCATTTGTTGTCTGGGGTATTTTTGCGGTGTTGAAGGCGGGATGTAAAATACTGATAACGCATAACCTAATTCAATAATAATGCGCGTATCGCATCACGCTAGCACGGCAATTCAACCCGGGCCACCAACCCCGAACCACGTCGATTGCTCAGGCTCAGTTCACCGCCCTGCTCGCGCACAATCGCCCGTGCCGCCGAGAGCCCAAGCCCCACCCCACCGGTATTGCGGTTGCGTGAGGTCTCAAGGCGAAAGAACGGATCGAACACACGCTCCAGGTCTGCTTCAGGAATCCCCGGGCCCTCGTCGCTGACCTCGATGCACACCCTCTGGTCATTAACACTCAGTGCAATGCTGGGGTGCCGGGCGTACTTGGCAGCATTTTCCAGCAGGTTGACCACCACCCGTTTCAGCCCCAGTGGCCGGCCGTGATAGACCAGATGGGGCGGCCCTCGGAAGTCGACCACAAGCTGCTGGTCGCGATAGTCGTCGATGATGGTTTGCAGCAGCTCAGACAGATCGAACGCCGTGCTGTGCTCCAGCACCGTATCGTCGCGGAAAAACGCCAATGCGGCGTTGATCATCGACTGCATTTCCTCGACATCGCGAATCAGCTTGTGTTGATGGTCCAGGTCTTCCATGAACTCACAGCGCAGGCGTATACGCGTCAAGGGCGCGCGCAAGTCATGGGAAATGGCCGCCAGCATCTGGGTGCGCTCGCCGATAAAGTGCTGGATCTGCGCCTGCATGGCGTTGAAGGCGATGGTGGCCTGGCGTATCTCGTCGGGGCCTTCGATGTCGATGGGCGGTGCGCGCAGATCGCCACCGAAGCGTCTGGCAGCGCTGGCGAAACGCTGCAACGGCTGGGCCAATTGCCGGGTGGCGATCCAGGCGACCAACAAGGTGGCGATCAACCCCAGGATGATGATCACCGCGATCCGCGTGGGCGCGCTCAGGCCCCAACTGCGTTCGGGCGGGATGAAGGACAACCAGCTGCCATCAACTAACTGCACCAGCGCCACATAATGTGCGTCGGGGCTGCCACGCGGCCAATCGTCCGGGCTGTACACCTGAATGGTGCGCCCGGTACCAAACAACGCCTGTATCCCAGGGACTTCGCCGGCTTGTAGCACGTTGCCGCCGCTGGGCAGGCCGAAATCAACAGGGTCGGTATGCCACGTCACCTGCAACCGGGTATCGCTGGCCGCTGCCGCCAGGTGCGAGCGCAACGGCGCAGGCGCGGCCTCGATCACTTTGAGTGTCGCGGCCATCTGCTCAAGCAACCCCGTGCGGTCGATGGGCGGACGTGCCCACACCCCGGCCACCTGCACGAACAAGGCGTTAAGGGCCAGTGAGGCGAGCATTGCGGCGAGGATGGTCAGGGCGATGCGCCGGTTCAGGGTGTCGCGGCGCAACAGGCGGCGGATCATGAACGGGTCACCGGGGCGGTGAACAGATAGCCGCCATTGCGCACGGTGCGGATCAGGTCCGGGCGCTTGCAGTCGGGCTCGATCTTGCGCCGCAGCCGGCTGACCTGCACATCAATACTGCGGTCGAAGGCGTCGTGGCCCTGGCCGTGGGTCAGGTCGATCAATTGGTCGCGGGTGAGGATGCGCTGGGGGTGTTCGAGAAACACCACCAACAAATCGAACTCACCACCGGACAGCGGGATCATGACGCCCTCGGGCGAACGCAGTTCGCGACAGGTGATATCCAGGTGCCAACCGGCGAAGGCAATCACCGGGCGTGAACGCTCGTCGGCCGCACTGACTGCCTGCCCCGCACGCCGTTGCACGGCACGCAGGCGGGCCAGCAATTCGCGCGGGGCGAAGGGTTTGGTCAGGTAGTCGTCAGCGCCCAGTTCCAGGCCAACAATGCGGTCGCTCAGCTCGCCCATGGCCGTGAGCATGATGATAGGAATGCCGAACTGCGCCCGTACCTTCTGGCAGAGGCTGAGGCCGCCTTCGCCGGGCAACATGAGGTCGAGGATGATCGTGTCTGGCCGCTGCTGCGCGATGGCCGCCCACATGGCCTCGCCGTCGGCGGCCACGTCGACTTCATAGGCGTGCTGGACGAAAAACTTCTTCAGCAATGCCAGCACTTCCACGTCGTCATCGACGATCAGCAGTCTGCTCACGTTCACAGATTCCCAGGCCAAAAATGGAGACATCTAAAACCATTCCGGCGCCTTGGTCATTTATTTCAATCGAGCAACATTCCTTCGCCACGGACACAACCCGGACATCTTTGGGCAAAACCTGTCCGGCATTCTGCACGCCTTCCATTCAAGGAGATGCCTATGAAAGTTTTGAGCAGCAGGTACACCGAGCAGGCAGCGAGCGACGCCCGGCCATTGGTGCTGGGCCAGCGCACCTGCGCCTCCGCTCAGGATAGCCCGTTGCTGTTTCAGGAATCCTGCCTGGGGCTGAACGCGGACCTGGACCGTATCGTGCTGCGTCGCTACTTCGAACACTACAGCCCCGACGCAGGGAGCTGGGTCGAGTACGCCCACTCCATTCCCATCGCCGAGCTTGTCCACTGGATCATGACCCATGGCCAGTTGCGCGTCGAATCCTCTTACGACAACCCGAACGCACAGGCCGGCCCGGCATACAGCACCGACGCTCGTTAGCGCGCCTGCTCAAACGTCATAATCACAGGGGCATCTGCGTGGTAATCTCCCGGCACCACGAATAGACATTGATCGTCACTTGACGATGACCAAAGCCAGGAAAGACCATGCCCAAGATTTCTCACTCAGCGCTACGCCGTAACTTCCGTGACCTGCTGGCAACGCCGATCTGCGTTGAAACCGCCTCCGTATTCGACCCCATGTCTGCCCGCATCGCGGCTGACCTGGGGTTTGAAGTGGGAATCCTGGGCGGCTCAGTCGCCTCCCTGCAGGTGCTGGCGGCCCCCGATTTTGCGTTGATTACCCTGAGTGAGTTCGTCGAGCAAGCCACCCGCATCGGCCGTGTGGCCCAGTTGCCGTTCATTGCCGACGCCGACCACGGCTACGGCAACGCCCTGAACGTGATGCGCACCGTCGAAGAACTGGAACGCGCCGGCGTTGCGGCGCTGACCATCGAAGACACGCTCTTGCCCGCGCAATTCGGGCGTAAATCCACGGACCTGATTTCCGTCGAAGAGGGCATCGGCAAGGTCAAAGCCGCCTTAGAGGCGCGTGTCGACCCAGAACTGTCGATCATTGCCCGTACCAATGCCGGTGTACTGCCTACTGCCGACGTGATTGCGCGTACCAAGGCCTACGAAAAGGCCGGCGCTGACGGCATCTGCATGGTCGGCGTCAAGGACTTCGACCACCTGGAGCAGATCACAGAGAACCTCAGCGTTCCCCTGATGCTGGTGACCTACGGCAACCCGCAACTGCACGACAGTGAGCGCCTGGCCAGCCTGGGCGTGCGCATCGTGGTAGCCGGGCATGGCGCCTACTTCGCCGCGATCAAGGCCACCTACGACAGCCTGCGTGCCCAGCGTCAGCTGACCCACAGCACTTCGAACCTCAGTGCCACGGAATTGACCCACACCTACACCTTGCCGGAAAGCTATGTGGCGTGGGCTGAAGAGTTCATGGATGTAAAAGAGTAATTGCCGCACAGGTGCTGATGCGCGCCATCAGCACCTAGCTAACGTAGTCTCTAATTCTTAAGAAGCAGACCATTACGACCTCCTACCCGACTAAGTGCAACATAGCAAGCACGCCACACCTAAGAACTTACTGTAAGGCGCCGTATATCTGAGGAATCGATTATATATTATCAGCTAGTCGCTTCAGCGCCGAAAATGCGTTTTCATAACCAGGCTTACCGTTCAGAAACTCTCCGAGCTTCTTCACAACTCCGGCTACCACAGGGTTCGCCTGCTCTTTAACATTGTAAATTGATACATCTTTTAAATGCTCAACGCACAATCTGTCTCCAAGGGGAGTGCGAGATTTGAATGCGCGCACATAAATGTGATTTGTTTGAAACAAGACAAAATCAATATGATCATTATAATGATGGAGGGAGGGATGAAAGCAATCAAATGTATTGCTTGTGTAATTTGCATTTAATGCAGCCACCCTAAAATAATCCTTATCACTTTTCAAGGCATTGCACGTGACGCATGCAAGCGCCAGATTTTTATATTCAAACGCAAACATCGGATAGCGTGCAATGGGAAGAATATGTTCAATATTTGAATTTTTACGATGGTAAATTCTATCTCTGCAATAGCAGCAAAAAGAAAATTGCTTGGCTTGCAAATGTTCGGCTAACGCCTTATGGATGTACGCGCCCCTTGGCTCGTTATAAAACTTTCCCCACACCGTTTTCCTAGGAGGAAATACAGTCCGACATGCGGCCTGATACCTGAGTATCATCCGCCAGGCCCCAAACCTATTGACCTTCTGAGTTCTATATAAACTCTTCAGAAAAACAGATATATCATGCTTCATACGATGAACTCGCTTTTGAATGCCTATTCAAAATTTCCGCAATAGCGCCCTCAAATTCTTTCGCAGCATGATCAACTTCTAATCGACTGGCATCTGTCGCGGCAACGTCACGCATATGCTGACTCAAGCGCGCAGCCTCGTCCCTTATATCAGTCTTTGAGTAAGCCCGGTCGTTGACATGATCAATAGCCATGCCCAAAATGCGGGCAAAAGACTCAAATAAGGCTTTGTTTTTTGGTGTATACGTATGAAACTCCTTCAACATGAGCGCTTCAACATTGATATCATCTTTCGTAATAACTCTAAGTGCTTTATTTTTCTCCATGTTGAAGCATGCCCCTCCCTCCAAAATTGCACTCGAGATCAATACCGGAGAATGTGTGGCGACGACCAAGCGACAATTATTTGCACAAAGAATCACATCATGTATCAGTGCCGGCCACGCAAGCTGCCATTCTACATGAAGACTGATTTCAGGTTCATCCAAAAAAAATATGACCCCCTCCCTGATCTGGGAGGTTATTTTGAGCACAGTAGATATTATATTTTGCTCTCCAGAGCTAAGGCCTGAGAAAGCAAGGGACCCACCATCCTTTCCAACTGCCAACTCAAAAGGTTTTGCTGGATCATCAAAGATTAAAGAGTGTTTTTCAACGAACTCATGATCAAGAACCGAGGCTGAAAACCCAGCTACTGTAGAGCTTTTATGCTTGGTTGCGCGAGGCCGAATATAGAGAACCGGGTCAAAACCTAGCCGCTTTAGAAAATCGAGGAGAACAACTGAACCGCCATTAGTCAGTGATTTTACGTAATGTAAAACTGCATTAGCCGACAGCGCAGTTAAATGACTGGCATTACTAACGGTGCGAGCGCCAAGATAGGTATAACTCCCTTGCTTATCACGCCGAGTAGATTTTCCGAATCGGAACTTATCTGTGAGCCCAGAGCAAATAACCACAACATCGTGACGCGCAGACAAATACTTCGCGTTGAATTCAAGCATCCTACTTTTACCCACGCCATTATTTCCAATAATGTAGGTAAATTTGTTAGCTATATCGACAAGAGGGAATGAAGTGTCCGAGATATCCATATCTAAGGTGCCCGCCATGATTGAAGGAAGTGGCATTATGCCATGCTTTCAGCGCATAGCTATATGTAACCGTCCTAAACGTTAGGTCATAGCAATTTCCTGACTCAAGAGATTTAATGTCGTCCTGCGCTGACCATTAGGCTGGGCAGTCCCCATTTCGTATGAGCATCCCATGGCCAACCACGACCTGTCCTATACCCCTGATCCGGACGCCGATTCCATCTCCTCTGACGTGATCGGCTTCAACGGCATCCTGGTCTCCACCCAGATTCCCACCCGTGCCGATGGCAGCCTGGAGCTGGGCGATATCACCCAGCAAAGCGAGTGCACCCTGCAAGCGCTGAAAGTCGCGCTGGAAAAATCCGGCAGCTCCATGGACCGGGTTATGCACTTGACTATTTACCTCACCGACATGGCCGACCGTGCGGCGTTCAACGAGGTCTACAAGCGCTTTTTCGCTAAGCCCTGGCCAGTGCGGGCGGCCGTGGGCGTTGCCGCCTTGGCGGTGGAAGGTATGCGCGTGGAAGTGACGGCGATGGCTGCCAAGGCTTGAATCTGCGGCGCCGTTAGCGCCGATCTGATCGGAATGTCGAACGCGGTCAAAAAGGTGGGCTTGCCTGCGGTAGCGGTGGTGAATGTTCCATCGCCAACGCAGCATAGGTATCTACACAACGTTGGCGACGCTGGACCTGTGGTGAGGGAGCTTGCTCCCGCGACGGTCTGAGAGCCGATGCTTATCTACCTGACGCACCGCAGTCCAAATGTGGGAGCTGGCTTGCCTGCGAAGACGGCCTGGCAGTCAACTGGGATATTAGATCAGAGCGCGTAC